>NZ_JAQOWX010000172.1:0-8580 GCF_028462495.1 Paucibacter sp. XJ19-41 | reverse complement strand
GCTGGCGGCGCTGGCGCGCGTGACCGCAGGCCCCGCAGCCTTGACCGCCGACAGCGCCGCGCGGCTGTCGCGCGAGCTGATGGCCGCGCTGGCGCTGGCACCGGACAACGCCCAGCTGCTCAGAAATCTGGAGCGGCTCTACGGCTTCTACGAGCAGCAGCGGCCCGACTGGAGCCCCTTCGAGCCCGAGGCGCTGCGCGAGCGCTTGAGCATCGTGCAGTCTGCGCCACGCCGCGATTGACCGCCTTGCCCCGCTGTCACTAGGATGGGTGGCCGCGCCCGACGCAGCGGCCACAGGGAGAAAAAATGACTTACTCGTCAATTCCCCAGCTGTCCGAGGTGCCGATAGCGGCGCTGGCCCATGCGCTGAACCAGCAATACCTGACCCTGGTATTCGAGGTCAGCAGCGGGCTGCTGCTGGATGCCAACGAGCTGGCCCTGCAGACCTTGGCGCTGGAGCGTGGGCGGCTCGGCAGCGTCGACCGCGACACCCTGCTGGGCCTGGATCTGCCGGCCATGCGCACGGCCTGGAATGCCGCGCTGGGTGCCGCCGACGGCGCTGCCGCAATCACCTTGCCGGCGCGGCCCGGCGACGGGGGCGCGACCTTGATGCTGGAGGGCTGGCTGTTTGCCAACGAGGCGCGCAGCCGGTTGACCCTGGTGGCGCTGGATACCACCAGGCAGCGCCTGGCGGCGGCCGACCTGAACGCGCGGGTCGGCGCGATCTCGCGGGTGCAGGCGGTGGTGGAATGCGATCTGGACGGCCTCATGCTGAGCGCCAACGACAACTTCCAGACCCTGATAGGCCGCAGCCTGGCCGAGCTGAAGGGCCAGCCCTATGCGTTGCTGTGCGAGCCCGACTATGCGGCGGGGCCCGAGTTCAAGCGCCTGTGGGAGCGGCTGCGCGCCGGCGAGTCGCAGGAAGGTGAGTTCGTCCGCCTGGCCGCCGATGGCCGCAAGGTCTATGTGCGCTCCAGCTACAACCTGGTGCTGGGCGTGGACGGGCTGCCGCTGCGTGTGGTCGAGTACGTGCTGGACATCACGGCCGGCAAGCTGGGCAATGCCGAGCTGCTGGGCAAGGTGGCGGCCATCAATCGCGCCCAGGCGGTGATCGAGTTCGATCTGCAGGGCCGCGTGCTGGATGCCAACAAGAACTTCCAGGAGCTGATGGGCTATAGCCTGGCCGAGGTGCGGGGTCAGCATCACAGCATGTTCTGCGAGACAGAGTATGCGCAAAGCCCGGAGTACGCCGCGCTGTGGACCCGCTTGCGTGCCGGCGAGATCGACGGCGGCGAGTACAAGCGCCTGGGCAAGAACGGCAAGGAGGTCTGGATCCAGGCTTCCTACAACCCCATCCTGGATCTCGATGGCAAGCCCTTCAAGATCGTCAAGTTTGCCTACGACATCACCGGTGCCAAGCTGCGCGCCGCCGAGGCCGAGGGCAAGGTGGCGGCGATCTCGCGCTCGCAGGCGGTCGTCGAATTCGATCTGCGCGGCCATATCCTGGACGCCAACGAACGCTTTCTGCAGCTGGTCGGCTACAACATCGAGGAGTTGCGCGGCAAGCACCACCGCATGTTCTGCGAGCCCGAGTACGCGGCCGGCGAGGACTACCAGCGCTTCTGGCAGAAACTCGGTCGCGGCGAGTTCGACGGCGGCATCTACAAGCGTCTGACCAAGCAGGGCCAGGAGCTGTGGCTGCAGGCCACCTACAACCCGATCTTCGACTTCGAAGGCCGGCCGCTGAAGATCGTCAAGTTTGCCCATGACGTGACCGAGGCCAGACTCAGCAATGCCGAGTTCCAGGGCAAGGTCAACGCAATCAGCCGTGCCCAGGCGGTGATCGAGTTCGACCTCAAGGGTCAGGTCTTGACGGCCAATGCCAACTTCCTGCAGCTGATGGGCTATGCACTGGAGGAGGNGGGTCAGGTCTTGACGGCCAATGCCAACTTCCTGCAGCTGATGGGCTATGCACTGGAGGAGGTGCGCGGCAAGCACCACCGCATCTTCTGCGACCCGGCCTATGCCAGCAGCGAGGCCTATCTGGGTTTCTGGGACAAGCTGGCGCGCGGCGAGTTCGACAGCGGCGAGTACAAGCGCGTAGGCAAGAACGGCAAGGAGGTCTGGATCCAGGCCACCTACAACCCCATCATGAATCCCGAGGGCCGCATCACCAAGATCGTCAAGTACGCGATCGATGTCACCGCCGCCAAGATCCGCAGCAGCGAGGTGGAGAGCCGGGTCAGGGCGGTGGACCTGGGTCTGGGCGCGATCGAGTTCGATCTGGACGGCAATGTGCTGGCCGCCAACGACAATTTTCTGCGCACCATGGGCTACAGCCTGCGCGAGGTGGTCGGCCGGCACCACAGCAGCTTCTGCCCGCCCGAGTACATCACCTCGGAGGAGTACCGCGACTTCTGGCTGCGCCTGGGCAAGGGCGAGCCTCGCAGCGGCCGCTTCCAGCGCGTCGGCAAGTTCAATCGCGAGGTCTGGATACTGGCCACCTACAGCCCGATCTTCGACATGAAGGGCCAGCCGCGCGGTGTCATCAAGTACGCGGTGGACGTCAGCGACCAGGTGCGGCTGGAGCGGGATGTGCGCCAGAAGACCGGCGCGATGGGCGCGACGATCAGCGAGCTCGACCAGGCGATCGCCCGCATCGGCCAGTCGACCCAGGCCGCCGCCGCGCTGGCCGGGGCCACCCAGGAGAACGCCCAGCAGGGTTTTGCGGCGCTGCAGAAGGCCATCGAGTCGATCGAGCTGATCCAGACCAGCAGTCGCCAGATCGGCGATATCGTGCGGGTGGTCGGCGATATCGCGGCCCAGACCAATCTGCTGGCTTTCAATGCCGCGATCGAGGCCGCCCGGGCCGGCGAGCACGGGCTGGGCTTCTCGGTGGTGGCCGGCGAGGTGCGGCGCCTGGCCGAGCGCAGCTCGGAGGCGGCCCACGCGATCACCAAGCTGATCGAGGAATCGGGCGAGCGGGTCGATGCCGGCTCGGAGCGTTCGGCCAGGGCGCGTGATGCCTTCGAGGGCATTGTCTCCAGCGCCGGCAAGACCAGCGACTCGATCCGCCAGATCGCCGAGGTCGCCCAGGCCCAGCAGGGCGTGGCCCGCCAGGTGGCCCAGCTGGTCGCCGGCCTGGGCAGCGGTGCCGATGCTGCGACCGCTGCGCGCTGAGGCGGCGATGGATGCCGCAGCGGCTGGCCCGCGCTTCGGGCTGATACGGGTGGGCGGCTGCACGCTGGGCATTGACGTGGCGGCGGTGCGCGAGGTGATCCATTGCCCGGAGGTCCTGGCCCCGCTGCCCGGCGCGGCGGCCGAGCTGCGCGGCGCCATTGATGTGCGCGGCAGCATCGTGCCGGTGCTGGATCCGGCGCCGCTGCTGGGCTTGACGGCAGTCCAGCCGGGGCCGCAGCGGGTGATCCTGCTGCTGCGCCTGGGCGCGGCGGAGCGGCCCCTGCTGCTGGGTCTGCTGCTTGACGGTGTCGGCAGCATCGTGGCCCCGGCGCGGCTGCATCAGCTGGAGCCCGCCGAGCCGGGCAGGGCAGGCTTGCTGACGCATGCCTTCGTGCTCGACGCCGATGCGGGTGGCCTCGTGGCGGTGCTGGAACCGGCTGCGCTGGCCCGGCTGCCGGGCGTGCCCCTGGTCGCCGAGACGGGACAGGCGGCGCTGGCGGCCCAGGCCGGCCCGCGCGAGCCCTGTCTGCTGTTCGAGGTGGGCGGCCA
Source organism: Paucibacter sp. XJ19-41 (assembly GCF_028462495.1). NCBI lineage: Bacteria > Pseudomonadati > Pseudomonadota > Betaproteobacteria > Burkholderiales > Sphaerotilaceae > Roseateles > Paucibacter sp. XJ19-41. The sequence goes on along the minus strand of NZ_JAQOWX010000172.1, from coordinate 4,851 downwards.
TGGTCTGGCGATTGCCGCAGCCCTGGTCGAGACCACGGTGCCGCAGGCCCAGATCCTGAGCAGCGAGCTGCGCGGCGGGCTCTGCCTGGGCGTGATCCACCATCATGGCCAGGAGATCCCGGTGGTCGACAGTCTGCAGCTGCTGGGCCTGGGGCACAGCCCGGCGACGGCGCTCAGCGATGTGCTGGTGCTGCGCCTGGGGGCGGGGCGGCTGGCCCTGGTGCTGGACCTGGTGCGCGACATCCGCCACCTCGCGATGCAAGCCCTGTTGCCGCTGCCCCCACTGGGCTTGCGGCGGCCCGCGCTGTTCGCCGGCCTGCTGCCGCCCGAGCAGGGGGCGGCACCGGTGTTGCTGCTGCTCAGCGCGGCGCTGCAGGCCGAGCCGGGCTTGCTGGCGCTGGCCGGCCTGAGTCATGCGATCCCGGCCGCGCGCGGTCATCGGCGGGCCGAGGCCGCGGCGCCCGCCGAGATCGCCGGCCAGGGGCCGCAGACCAGCTATCTGACCTATCGCCTCGACACCGAGCTGGGCACACCGCTGACCCAGGTGCGCGAGATCATGCGGCTGCCGCCGCAGCGCGGCGCCGCCGCCTCGGATGCGCCCGGCATGCTGGGCCTGCTGCTGCACCGCGGCCAGGCCTTGCCCCTGGTCTGTCTGCGCACGGTGCTGGGCCAGGCCCGGCCGTCGGCCGATCACGCCGACGCGATGGTGCTGGTGGTGGATGACGAGGAGGGCGGCGCGGTCGGCTGGGTGGTGGACGGGCTGACCGGCATCGAGCCGGCGCGCTGGCAGCGCGAGGCCCCGGCCGGCGCCGATCCGCGCGATCTGTCGCTGCAGGCCCTGGTCGAGGTGGGCGGCGGTGAGCAGCGCCGCACCCTGCCGGTGCTCGAGCTGCGCCGACTCAGCCGCGCCTGCAGCGCGCGATGAAATCCACCAGCTCTCGCACCACCGGCCCGGGCGCCGAAAACGCGCGCGCGCGCTGGTGCAGCCGGGCCAGGCCCGGGGTCTGCAGCGAGGCGATGGCGGTGGCCAGCGCGGCCGCGATGCTGTCGGCATCGCCGGGATAGGCGCGCGGGCAGTGGTCGCCGAAGTTCAGCGCATAGGCCTCGTCCAGCGTCTGCTCGGTGATCGCGCCGATGCAGCCGCCAAAGCCCAGGCCCACCGCCGCACAGCCGCGCATCAGACCCTCCATCAGCGCATAGCCGGCGCCGGTGATCACATCGATGCGCTCCAGCAGCGGCGCCGGGTCGGCCACCATGCCGCTGAATTCGGCGTTCAGTCCCAAGGCGGCGGCCTTGGCCTGCAAGGCCTTCAGATGGCTGCCGCCGCCAATCACCAGCACACGGTAGCGCTCGCGCCCGGGCAGCCGCGCGATGGCTTCCAGCCAGGCCTCGCAGCGCGGGCCCTTGTGGCCGCTCAGGCGCGAGCAGTAACCGAGGGTGATCGGCCCCTCGGCGCCGCGCTCGCGCAGCGCCGGCATGGCTATCGGCAGCCGGCTGCCCAGCACCGGGGGCTGGTGGGCCGCGCCGCCATCGGCGATCAGCTGGGCATAGGTGGCGCGCAGGGTCTCGCACATCGTGACCACGCCGTCGGCATTGCCGAACAGCTGCAGCCACTGGGCCATGCGTTCGGGGCTGTGGCCGTTGTGCATGCAGGCCAGCCAGGGGATGCCGGCGCTGGCCTTGAGTTGGTGGGCGAAGCGGGCCTGGGTGTAGCTGTTGACGAAGAGCAGGTCGGGCTTGAGCCCATGTTTGAGCCAGGGCCGGGCCAGCGGCTCCAGCAGCGGATGGGCCGGTGGCAGGCGCAGCGCCCGGCCGGCGCCGAAGTCGCTGCGGGCCGGCCAGACATGGACCTCATGGCCTTGCGCCACCAGCTCCCGCGCCAGGATGCGGTTGTAGGTGGTGATGCCGTTGGGCGAGGTGTCGCGGAGCAGGAGGAGGAGGCGCATGGGGCACGGCGGGCGGGCAGGGCTGCACTGTAGCGCAGGGCTCGCTGCCTTCGGCTATGCGGCTCGGGCCCCCGGACGCCAGAACAGCGTGACGACCATGGCCAGCGCCGCCGCAGCCACCCAGGCCGCAGCGGCCGGCCAGCCATGGCTGTCCACCGCGCGGCCCACCAGCAGCGGCCCCAGCGCCTGGCCCAGATTGCTGCCCTGCATCAGCAGACCCACCGCGAGCGCGGCCTGCGCCGGCGTCGCGCACTGCTGCGGCACCGCCGACAGCAGGCTGGCCGGGATCAGTCCGCCCGCCGCCGAGAACAGCAGGCACAGCGCGAAGGCCGCCCGCGGGTCCAGCACCGGCAGAAAGATGCCCAGCGCACACAGCCCCATCGTGAGCGCCGCGCCGCCTCCCAGCGCCGCACGGCTCAGCCTTCGCAGCAGCAGGCTGGCGGCGAGATTGCCGACGATATTGGCGGCGCTGGCCAGCGCCGCCAGCAGGCCTACCGTCCCAGGCCCGACTTGCAGGCGTTGCTGCAGCAGCACCGGCAGAAAGCTGAAGAGCGCGAAGAACATCAGGCTGTAGAGCAGGAAGCTCGTGGCCAGTGGCAGGGCCCGCCAGACCTCGGCCACCCGAGGCGGCGGCCTCGGCCCCTCGGCGCGGGCCTGCTGCTGCGGGACCGCCCAGGCCACGGCGGCCAGGATCAGGCCGGTGGCCAGCGCCGCAGCGGCCCACAGGTTGCGCCAGTCGTCGAACCAGGGCCCGGTCAGCATCGCCAGCGCGATGCCGGCCGGCATGAAGCAGCTCCACAGCGCCAACGCGGCGTTGCGGTCGGCCGCAGGCACCAGCCGGCCCAGCAGCGTGGGCCCGGCCACGGTGATCAGCAGAAAGCCCAGGCCTTCGATCACCCGCGAGACCAGCAGCAGCGCAAAGCTGCCGGTGGCCAGGGCGAGCACCGAACCGAGCAGCGTGGCCAGCAGCCCGAGCAGCAGCATGGAGCGATCCCCGGCGCGGGCCACCAGCGAGCCCGCCGCCACCCCGCCCAGCGCCCCCAGCACCGCGAAGGTGGCGCCCAGGCCGCCCAGCATCGCCAGGCTCAGGCCCAGTTCGGCCTGCAGCTGCGGGGCGGCAATCGCCACCTTGCCCAGCTGGAAGGCCGAGGCCACCCCGGCGGCCACCACCAGCCAGACGGCCCGCCAGTCGCTGCGCGTTGGCGCGTCCGCGCGCCTCATGCCTGCGCCTGCGCCAGCGCCAGCGCCCCGGCGATCCGTGCGACATGGCGGCCCTGGTAGCGGGCCGCCTCGATCTCGTTGCGGCTGGGTTGGCGATCGCCGCCACGCCCGTCGTCGGCCAGCGTGGACGCGCCATAGGGCGAGCCGCCCGTGATCTCGTCCATGCGCAGCTGGCCCTTGTAGCTATAGGGCAGGCCCACCAGCACCATGCCCAGGTGCAGCAGCACGATATGCGTCGACAGAATCGTCGACTCCTGCCCGCCATGCTGGCTGCCGGTGGAGGTGAAGACGCTGCCCACCTTGCCCACCAGCGCATCCCGGGCCCACAGGCTGCCGGCCTGGTCGAGGAAGTTCTTCATCTGCGCCGCCATAGCGCCGAAGCGCGTCGGTGTGCCGATCACGATGGCGTCGTAGTCGGGCAGCTCCGCCACACTGGCCACCGGCGTGTCCAGCGCCACCTTGTAGCCGGCCGCGACGGACGCCGGCACCAACTCGGGCACCCGCTTGACGGTCGCCTCGGCGCCGTGGCTGCGCACCCCCTCGGCCACGGCGGCGGCCATGATCTCGATATGGCCGTAGGACGAGTAGTAGAGAACCAGAACCTTGCTCATGAGCCGAACCTCCTGTGTGGAATGAGGCCAGTATCGGCAGCGCTGCTGATCGACGGAAGCCATAAAATTCAGAGCTTCTTGATCTATGAAATCGATCAATGCTGGACGCTCTCACGCTCGATCAGATGCGCATGTTTGTCACCGTGGCCGAGGCCGGCAGCTTTCGCGCCGGGGCGGCGCGCCTGCTGCGCGCGCAGTCGGCCGTCAGCCATGCCATTGCCAATCTGGAGCAGCAGCTCGATGTGAGCCTGTTCGACCGCAGCGGCCACCGCCCCACGCTCACGGCGGCGGGCGCGGCCCTGCTGGAAGACGCCCGCGCCGTGCTGCTCAAGGTCGACTTCATGCGGGCCCGCGCCCGCGGCCTGGGCGAGGGTGTGGAGATCGAGCTGTCCCTGGTGGTGGACACGCTCTACCCGCTGCCTCTGGTGGCCGCCGCGCTGGGGGAGCTGCGCGAGGCGCTGCCGGCGGTGCGGCTGCGCCTGAGCGTGGCGCCGCTGGGCGGGCCGCTGCAGGCGCTGCGCGAGCGGCGCTGCGACCTGGCCATCATGGCGGGCGAAGACTTTCTCGATCCCCGCATCGAGACCGAGGCCTTGCAGACGGTGCCCATCGTGGCGGTGGCCGCTGCCAAGCACCTCTTGGCCCGGCGCCGCCAGGCGCTCACCAGCGCGGACCTGGCCGACCAGCTGCAGATCGTGCTGGAGGACCCGACGGCGCTGTCCGAGGGGCGCGACTTCGGCGTGCTGTCGCCGCAGACGCTGCGGGTCGGCACCCAGGAGGCCAAGCGCGCGCTGATACTGGCCGGCGTTGGCTGGGGCCGGCTGCCGCAGTGGACGGTGGAGCGCGAGCTGGCCGAGCAGTCGCTGCTGCCGCTGGCCGCCACCGCACTCGGCCCGCAGGGCGTGGCGCAGGTGCAGACCTATCTGGCCCGGCGCAGCGACCGCAGCCTGGGCGTCGCGGCGACGGCTTTGCGCGAGGCGCTGCATCGGCTGGCGACGCCGCCGCGCCGCGCTGCAAGGGCTTCGCGCCGCGCCGCCAGCGCTGCGCGCTGAGCGCGCCGATCAGCGGGCGGAGGG
>NZ_JAQOWX010000171.1:0-8638 GCF_028462495.1 Paucibacter sp. XJ19-41 | reverse complement strand
CCCCCGCCTCGCAAGAGGCGGGGGTTTTTGTTTTGGGGTTTTGGTCAGCTTATGTGGGCTGCAGTTGTCCGTCGCGCCGCCGTATCGCGCCGCTCTTCAGCAACTCGTCGATCAACTCGATACTCCAGGCCTGCAGGCTCTGTGATTGGAAATAGCCCTGCCATAGCTTGCGATGAATCGGCGTCACCATCAGCCAGTCCAGCAGAAGTTGCTGAGCTTGGTTGGTGGCCTCCAGCAGATGAAACATGATCAAGGCCTTCGCCGCATGGCGCGCATGACGGTCGGGGCGTTGCCGGAAGAATGCCAGGCGCGAACGTGCCTCGCTCAGCGCGGCGGCGACGTCGTCGAACAGCGCACCGTGACCTGGGATGACCAGTGCGGGATTCAAGGATTCGATCAACTCAAGCGTGGCCTGGACCTCGTCAAAAGCGTCTATGCCATCGATCTCGGGGAAGACAATGCCGAAGCCTCGCTCCCACAGCGCATCGGCCGAGATCAGTAATCGCGATTCCGGCTCGAGCAGGATGATGGAGTGAGGATCATGACCGGGCGCGGCGTGAACTTCCCAGTCCCTTCCGGCCTGCCGTAGCCGCTCACCGGGCGCGAGGGCTCGGGTGGGTGCGAACCGAGGGCATTGCTGGCCGGTCGCCTCGTAGCTGAGTTTGGCTTCGTCCCAATGCTTGGCCGCCTCAAAGTCACCGGGGGGGATCCAGATCGGGCAGTGGTGCAGTGCCTGCAGATGTGCGTTGCCGCCGCAGTGGTCGGAATGCAGGTGGGTGTTCACGATCAGGCGTAGCGGTCTGCCGGGCGCATCGGCCGCCAGGGCTGCAGCCAGCAAGGCCGCCGTCTGTTGCGCATGCGTGCAGTAGCCGCTGTCGATCAGGACCGCGCCGCGCTCGTCCCCGCCCAACAGCACCGAGTTGGACGACAGCCAGCCCCGCTCGATGAGTTGCAGGCCGGGAGGGAGCGAGCGAGGATTGCCCAACTCTGCAGTCATCAGGCCGCTGTACGCAACTCACGCCGCAGGATCTTGCCGACATTGCTCTTAGGCAGCTCGTCGCGGAACTCGATGTACTTGGGCCGCTTGTAGGCCGTCAGTTGCTGATGGCAGAAAGCGCTCAGATCCTCCTCGGCCAGGGCCGGGTCTTGCTTGACGACATAGAGCTTGACCGTCTCCCCGGAGCGCGAATCGGGGATGCCGACCGCCGCGCATTCCAGCACGCCGGGATGCATATTGACGACCTGCTCGATCTCGGTCGGATAGACATTGAAACCGGACACCAGAATCATGTCCTTCTTGCGGTCGACGATGCGAATATAGCCGTCGGCATCCATCACGCCGATATCCCCGCTCTTGAAGAAGCCGTCCGCGTACATCACGTTGGCGGTCTCGTCCGGGCGGTTCCAGTAGCCGGCCATCACCTGCGGCCCGCGGATGCAGATCTCGCCACGCTCGCCCAGCGGCATGTCCTGCCCGTCGTCATCGCGGATCGCGATCTCGGTCGAGGGCACGGGCAAGCCGATCGAGCCATTGAAATCGTGCACATCCATGCGGTTGATGGTCGCCACCGGGGCCGTCTCCGACAGGCCGTAGCCCTCGACCACCGGGCAGCCGGTGATCTTCAGCCACTTCTCGGCCGTCGCCTGCTGCACCGCCATGCCGCCGCCGTTGGAGATCACCAGCTCACTGAAGTCCAGCCGGGCAAAAGCCGGTTCATTGGCCAGCGCGTTGAACAGGGTGTTGACCGCCGGGAACATATTCACCTTGTAGCTATGCAGGGTGCGGATGAAGCCGGGGATGTCGCGCGGGTTGGGAATCAGCAGATTCGTCATCCCCAGGCGGGCGCCGAGCATATAGCAGGCCGTCAGCGCGAAGATGTGATACAGCGGCAGCGCGCAGACCGAGGTCATCGGCTTGTTGCCGAGCTTGGCCATCATCGGCGCGAACCAAGCCTCGGCCTGCAGGATATTGGCCACCACATTGCGGTGCAGCAAGGTCGCGCCCTTGGACAGGCCGGTCGTGCCGCCGGTGTATTGCAGAAAGGCGACGTCGTCCGGCCCCACATCGATCCGCGACAGATTCATGCGCGAGCCTTCTTCCAGCGCGCGATTGAAGCGGGTCACGCTGCGCCCTGGCTCGGTGGGCAAGCGGAACTCGGGCACCATCTTCTTCACATGGCGCACCGCAAAGTTGATCAGCGGCCCGCGCCACCAGTTCAGCATATCGCCGAGCCCGGTCAGCAGCACATGGCGCACCGGCGTGCGCTCGATGACTTCTTCCAAGGTCGTCGCGAAGTTCTCCAGCACGATGATGGCTTGCGCGCCCGAGTCCTTCAGCTGATGTTCGAGCTCACGCGGCGTGTAGAGCGGATTGACGTTCACCACCGTATAGCCGGCGCGCAGAATGGCGGCGATCGCCACCATGTACTGCAGCACATTGGGCATCATGATGGCGACGCGCGCGCCGCGCTCCAGGCCTTTGGACTGCAGCCAGGCCCCCAGCGCCTGAGACAGCTCGTTGACCTCGCCAAAGCGCAGGCGCTGATCCATGCAGACCGCCGCATCGCGATCGGCGTGTTTGCGGAAAGCCTCTTCCAGCAGCTCCACCAGCGACTTGTACGCGTCCACACGGATCTCCGCCGGCACGCCCTCCGGGTAGCTCTTCAGCCAGGGCTTGGTCGCCAAATCTTGCACCGTTGTCTCCTTCGCGTCCCTGCGTGGGGACGGCCTTGTTTGCGGTGACTGATACTCGGCTGCGCAGGGGGCGAGGGCTAGGGTAATTGCCCTAGTGACTCGTCACCTGGGGGACAAGCCGCCAGCCGCGCCAGCGCATCGGGCGCATACAGCGCGTCGGCGAGGGCTTGTTCCCGCCGCCGCACGGTGTCCAGAAACTCCTGCGCGCCCTGCATGGCCTTGAAGGTATCGAAGCCGTTTTCGAGAAAATGCTGCAGCTCCGACAGGCCGGCCGCCGCCGCCGGCCCGCGCATCATGCGCAAGGCCTGGCGCAGCAGCGGCTTGCGTGTGAAGCCTTCCATGGCCCGTCCGATGGCCAGGGTCAGCGCGATCTGCTGCTCTCGCTCGGCCGGGCGGGCCGAGGCCTGCCAGGCGCCGATATAGGCGACCCGGTCCAGCGCCGGACTGTCCAATTGCTGGGCCATCCGCGTATCGAGCTGCTCGGACAGGCCGTGCAACTGGGCCAACTGCTCCACCGTGGTCACCACCTCGGCCGGGAACAGCCTGACCAGGGCCGGCACAACACGCGCGAACTGCGCATCGCGCCGGCTGAAGTCACCCGGGCCGTACAGCTCTTCGAGGAAAAAGCGGGCGGCGCCGGCATAGCGCGGGCTTTGCAGCAGATCGGCATAGCTGCGCTCGAAGCGTGCCTGCTGATAGCGCTTGAGCGCCTGAACCTTGGTCTGCAGCGGCGGCGAGGCCGCCCGCAAGGCCAGCTGCGCGCTGACGATCTGCAGGTGGTTCAGGATCCGCTGGGCTTGACTGGCGGTTTCGGTGGGCATGGGCGGCTGGTGGCGTGATCTGGGGCAGTAAGCGGCGATTGTGCCGGGCGATGCGTGCCGGCCCATCGGCGATGATGCCGAGATGAACGCTCGTATCCAACGTTTTCAAATGATGCTGCGCCTGCTGCTGGCCCTGGGCGCGCTGCTGTGGCTGTGGCCACGCGGGCCGGTGCTGGCGATCTCGACCGGCCTGCTGCTGTTCTGGTTCTATGGCCTGGTGATGGCGTTGAATTTCGGCCTCTTGCTGTGCATCAACGCGAGCGCGACCACGCCGCCAGGCGCGCTGCAGCTGCTGCGCGCCTGGTGGGCCGAGTTCTGGACCTGCGAGTGGGTGTTCGGTGTCCAGCAGCCCTTCGCGGAGCGGCGCCTGCCCGATCATCTGCCGCCGCCGAGCGCGTCGGCGCAAGCCCCACGCGGCGTGCTGCTGCTGCATGGCTATACCTGCAACCGGGGCTTGTGGAATCACTGGCTGCCGCGGCTGCGGCAGCGCGGCCATGCCTATCTGGCGCTGAGCATGGAGCCGGCCTTCGGTTCGATCGACGCCTATGCGGATGCCATCGAGGCGGCGGTGCGCCGCCTGGCGCAGGCGACCGGTCGGCCGCCGCTGATCGTTGCCCACAGCATGGGCGGGTTGGCGGTGCGGGCCTGGTGGCGCCGCCATGGCGGCGATACCGCCCGCCTGCACCGCATCGTCACGCTGGGCAGCCCGCATGCCGGCACCTTGATGGCCAATTTCTCATCGGCCACCAACGCCCGCCAGATGCGGCGCGGCAGCGCCTGGCTGCAGGAACTGGCCGCTCAGGAGGCGCCCGAATTCCGTCAGCGCTTCATCTGCTACTACAGCAACTGCGACCAGATCGTCTGCCCGGCCGGCACCGCCGTGCTGGCCGACGCCGAGGCTCGCTACAAGCCCGGTGTCGGCCATCTCCGGCTGGCCTTTGACGGCGCGGTACTCGATGAGGTGCTGGGCGAGCTGAGCGCCGCTGACTTCAGGCCTCGGCCTTGAGCACGCCGCGGCGGATCTGGTCCAGTTCGATGCTCTCGAACAAAGCCTTGAAGTTGCCCTCGCCGAAGCCCTCATTGCCCTTGCGCTGAATCAGCTCGAAGAAGATCGGGCCGATCACCTCCTTGGTGAAGATCTGCAGCAGCAGCTCGTTGGGCGCGTCCAGATGGGCGGCGCCGTCGATCAGGATCTTCAGGCGGCGCAGTTCCTCGACGTTTTCGCCATGGCCCGGCAGGCGCTTGTCGATCAGGTCGAAGTAGGTGCCAATGGTGTCCTGGAATTGCACGCCGGTGCTGCGCATGCCTTCGACGGTCTTGTAGATGTCGTCGCTGCCCATCGCGACGTGCTGGATGCCTTCGCCGTGGTAGAGGTCCAGATACTCGGCGATCTGGCTCTTGTCATCGCTGCTCTCGTTGATCGGGATGCGGATCTTGCCGCAGGGGCTGGTCATGGCCTTGCTCTTCAGCCCGGTCAGCTTGCCCTCGATGTCGAAGTAGCGCACCTCGCGGAAATTGAAGAAGCGCTCGTAGAACTCGGCCCATTCCTTCATGCGGCCGCGGAACACATTGTGGGTCAGGTGGTCGATATAGGTCAGGCCGTGGCCGACCGGGTTGGCATCGACCGGCTGCCCGGCCGCGTCCAGCAGCGGCACGAAGTCGACGTCGTAGATGCTGATATTGCCGATCGCACCGGTGGGCGCACCGTTCTTGCCCTGCCAGCGGTCGACGAAGTAGATCAGCGAGTCGCCGATGCCCTTGATCGCCGGGATGTTCAGCTCCATCGGGCCGGCCTTGTTGTCAAAGCCCCAGGCGCCCAGTTCCAGCGCGCGCTTGTAGGCCTGGGCGGCGTCCTTGACGCGGAAGGCGATCGCGCAGATCGACGGGCCGTGCAGGCGCGCGAAGCGCTGGGCGAAGCTGTCGCTCTCGGCATTGATGATGAAGTTCACGCCGCCCTGGCGGTACAGCGTCACGTTCTTGTGGCGGTGCTTGGCCACGGCGGTGAAGCCCATGGTCTCGAAGAGCTGGCCCAAAGCGGTCGGATCGGGGGCGGCGAACTCGATGAACTCGAAGCCGTCGGTGCCCATCGGGTTGTCCCAGGGGGTGAATGCTGCCATGGCGGGGTCTCCTGCGTATGCCTTGCGATGGATCAAGACTGTAGGCGCGAGCGGGCGCAGGATTCCTGCGAGTTTCGGCGCTGAACTCTTACGGCGCGCCGAAATCCTGCAAAAATCCGGGCTATGGAAAACGGATCCCAGCTCGATGCGATAGACCGGCGCATATTGCGGGCGCTGCAGCTCGACGGCCGCGTCACCTATGACGCGCTGGCCGCCCAGGTCAATCTGTCGGCCTCGGCCGTGCTGCGCCGGGTGCGGCGGCTGGAGGAGTCGGGCGCGATCTCGGCCTATGTGGCCCTGGTGCGGCCCGAGGCGGTGGGCCTGGCGCTGACCGCCTATATCAACGTCCGGCTGGAAAAGCATACCGAGAGCCATAAGCGCAACCCGATGGACCTGTTCCGCGCGGCGGTGCAGACCTGGCCCGAGGTCGTCGAGTGCGCGGCCCTGACCGGGGAGATGGACTATCTGCTGCGCGTGCTGGTGCAGGACATGGCGCACTACGCCCGCTTCATCACCGAGACCCTGCTGAAGCATCCCAGCGTGCAAGACTGCAAGACCAGCTTTGTGCTGGACCGTGTCAAGAACACGACGGCCGTGCCGGTCTAGAGGCGCGTCAGCGCCACCGGCAGCTCGGCCCAGCCCTGGCCATGGGCGACCGCCGCATAGGGCGGTGCCGGCCAGCGCCAGCGCTCGGCCGGGAACAGCGCGCGCATCGCGTTGATATCGCCGTGATAGGGCGGGCCTTCGACGAAGCCCTGGGCCGCCGACTCGCGCCGCGCCTGCATGAACAGAGCCAGCAGCAGGCCGCCGGGCTTGAGCCAGCGCTGCAGCTGATCGGCATAGGCGCGCCATTGATCGGGATGCAGCGCGCACAAACAGGTCTGCTCATAGACGCGGTCCACCGGTACGTCGGGCTGCCACTGCAGCACATCGGCCTGCTCGACCCGGCCCGGCAGCGTGCCCAGGCGCTCGCGCGCCAGCGCCACGGCCGCCGGCGCATAGTCCAGCCCGGTGGCCGCGATGCCGGCCTGGCCCAGCTGCAACAGCTCATGGCCGCGCCCGCAGCCGGGCACCAGCACCGCATGCTCGGGGGTCAGCAGGCCCTGATCCAACCACAGCTGCAGCTGCGGATGCGGCGCACCCCGGTCCCAGGGCGTCTGCCCGGATTCGAAACGCTGCTGCCAGAAGTCCTGTGTCGGGCCGGCCATCTCAATAGAGCTCGTGCAGCAGCTTCAGGGTCGGCTCCTGCCGCATATTCAGCAAGGCGGCGATATCGTTGACGTCATCGGGGATGGCCGCGTCGTCCCAGCCATCGGCCGTGTGGCGGGCCAGCCGAACGGCCAGGCGCACGCACTGCACCTGCGGGTCATGCAGGCGCTTGTCGTCGGTGATATGGGTCAGCAGCTCGGGCAGGCGCCAGGCCTTCATCAGCGACTGCTCCAGATCGGCCAGCTCGATGTTCAGGATCTCGCGCTGCACCGCCGCGCTGCGCAGATGGCGGTCGGCCTGCTGGCGTGCGCGGATCTGCAGCGCCAGCTCGGGTGCGTGGCACCACAGCAGCATCTCGGCAAAGTCATGCAGCATCGCGGCGCTGTGGATCACCGCCGCATCCGGGTCCATGCGATGGGCGGCAAAGCCCAGCGCAAAGCGGGCCGCGCGTTCGGCCCGCTTCAGCACCCGCTGCAGGCCTTGCAGCGCCTCGGGCTGGCCGGCCAAGCGGTCCTCCACCGTCGCCTGCGGGCCGAAGGCCGTGAAGAAGGGCGTGATGCCCATCAGCACCAGGGCCGCGGTGACGGTCTCGGCGTCGGTCAGCAGCCGGCTGGAGCGATGCGAGGCCGCATAGGCCAGCACCTTCAAGGTCATCAGCGGGTCGGTCGCGACCATCTCGCCGATGCTGTTGGCATCGAAGGCGTCCTCATTGGCCCGCATCAGCTCCAGCGACTCGGCAGTCGCTGCGAGCACGGGAATCTCCGCGTCGCGGAACACCGCTGTCCACCAGGACAGATCGGGCAGGGCCTTGCGCAGCGGAATGGGGCTGGTGGACGCGGGCATGGGTGCGGGTCGGGTTGCTGGTGCAGGGGTGGCGGTAATCGTATATCGGCATCCCTGCGTCCATCTTGACCCATACCGCCAGCGCCACCAGACCCAGCAGTGCAGGCATCACAGCCGTGTCACTCCGTGCAGCGTGCCGACCAGGCGGCCGTCCACATAGAGCGCCCCCTCGGGCGCGCCGGCCTCGGCGTAGAACTCCAGCTCCGGCGCGCGACGCCGGCGGCCATGGGCGCCGCTCAGGTGCTCGGCCAGACGGGCCAGGCGGGCGCTGGCACTGCGCAGGCCGCCGGCCAGGCTATGCCGCCAGCCTTGCTGGCTCACCGCGGCCTCGGGCCAGCGGCGCAGCGCGTGAACTTGTTGCTGTCTCATCATGATTCTTCTCCATCTTTGTCGCCGCCCGTCTCAGGGGCTGCGATCGCTGTCGCTGCGCCAGATTTGCTGGCGCAGTTCGAGATTGGCTTGTTGGCGCTGCGCCTTCGGCGCGCTGCCGTGGCGACCGGCCTGACGCATCAGGCTGGGCGCGACCAGAGGGTTGCGCGGCTTGCGCAGATTCAGGATCTGCGGCCGGGGAGAGGTGAACTGAGTCATCAAAACACTCCTTGCGAACCGGGTTCGCGGCGGGATGAACAATGCGGCGGCGCCACTGCGGCGCGGGCAGCGTGAAACGTAGCGGGACCAGAAAAACCGGAACCAGACATGCAGAGCCGGCATGGCGGGCTCTTGGAGCGGGAACGGCTGGCGCCGATCCGGGGCCAGGTTCGGACCCCAGGAGCGGTGGGCGGCAGCATCGCAAGCCGGCGAGGCCTGCGGGTTGAAGTGTTGGCGTTACGGTGTCGCTGTGGTGAACCAGGCCACAACTTGCGCAAATGATAAACGATTGATTATCTTGCGCAAGTGCTTTTTATCGTGATTGATAAAGAAGTTTGGGGGTCAGCGCTTCTTCGGCTTCAAGGG
>NZ_JAQOWX010000170.1:0-8783 GCF_028462495.1 Paucibacter sp. XJ19-41 | reverse complement strand
CGCCGACCGCGCGGCCGGACGCGGCACCGGCGCGCACATAAAGGCGCTCGCGGGCGCCACCGACGATGCACAAACCCAGCTCCCGGGCGGCGCTATCGAACAGCCGCAGCGGCGGGCCGGACAGGCGCAGCACCAGGCTCATCGCGCCGGTGGGCAGGGTGTGCTCGCGCGGCACCGCAGGCGCGGCGGCGCCGTCGCTGACCCAGAGCTTCTCGACGACCGCGCGCAGCGGCGGCGTGATCGACAGGCCTTCACGAACAAGCAGCATCGACATTGCATGAGCCCATGTGGGCATGCGGTGGAGGCTTGATTCTCGGGGAGTTCGGAGGCTCACGGTCTCGGCCGGTGCTTGTAGCCATATTGGCTACGATGTAGGCGAAATAACTACATCGTAGTCAATATGGCTACAATAGAACTCCACCACAGACGGGTGCACCGATGAACGAACTCACCTTGTCCGAAGTCTTCGGCAGCGTAGGCCGGTTTCGGGCTCTGCGGGCCTTGTTCGCCGAGCCGGGTCGCGGCTTTGGCCAGCGCGAATTGGCAGCGCAGGCCGGCATTGATCCGGGCAGCGTGGCTCGTCTGCTCAAGCGTTGGGTGCAAGCAGGCCTGGTCACCCGCCGTCAGCAGGATGGCTTGCCGCGTTACTACGCCAGCACGGACCCGAGCCTGGCACCTCTGAGCCTGCTGATGCAGCAGGACAGCCGACTGGTGCACACGCTGCGCGAGGCGCTGGCCAGCATCGACGGGGTGGCGGTGGCGCTGGTTTTCGGCTCCGTGGCGCGCGGGGATGCGGGGGCCGGCAGCGATGTCGATCTCTTGGTGCTGGGCGACGTGTCGGAGCTGAAGCTGAACGCGGCACTCAAGCCCGCTGGCCGGGCGCTGGGCCGGGCCGTGCATGCCACCGCATTTACCATCGAGTCATTCAAAAATCAGCTCCGTGGCGGCGAGAGCTTTGCGCAAGAGATTGTGCGGGGACCACGGATAGCGCTAATCGGTACCCTCGATGCTGCGATCCTTTCCACAACTGGCGGCTGAGCCGGACGCTCCGCTGAAGCCCTTGCCGGCCAACGCCCGCGACGTGGTGGCCTGGCTGCAGCAGGCCCAGGTCAAGCTGGATGATGCGCGACAAACCGTGGTGTCGGCGGGCACGCGCATGGATGCGGCCTGGGATGCCGTGCTGCTGGCCTGCCTGGCGGTGGCCTGTGCTCAGGGCTGGCGCGCCACCAGCGACCGCGGCCATCATGTGGTGGTGCTCGAGGCGGTGGTCCACGCCTTGGGTCTGAGCCAGGCCCGCTTCGATGAACTCGACGCCTTGCGTGATTGGCGCAATCGAAAATACCGCGCCGGCCAGGTCATGACGGTTGAGGACGTGCAGCAGGCCATCGCCTGGGTCACCCCTTTTCTTGACGATGTGGCCCACTGGTTTGCCGCCCAGCACCCCACGCTGATCAAGCAGGGCATGACCCAGAGCCCGCGTTGAGCGCAGGCTCCACCGTCAGTCCTTCAAGGCCTCATCCCCAGCCAACATCCCCTGATGATGGCTCAGGAACACCTGGCCGGCGAACCAGTGCTGCCAGCCGCTGCGGCGCAGCCGGTCGAGCACCGGGCCCTTGACCTCGCTCAGGTCGAGGCGGATGCCCTGGCGGCGCAGGGCCTCGTGCAGCTCGCGCAGGGCTTCCAGGCCGCTGAAGTCGATGCCGTTGACCGGTGACATTTGCAGTACGACGCGGCCGGGCGGCTCGCCCTGCTGGGCCAGATAGCTTTGCACCACCTCGGTCAGGCTGCGCGCATTGGTGAACAGCAGGCTTTCGTCGATGCGCAGGCCCAGCACGCCAGGCAGGCATTCGACCGCATGGCGGTCGACATTGCGGTAGTGCTCGGTGCCGGGCACCCGGCCGATCAGGGCCACATGGGGGCGCGCGGTGCGCTGCAGCAGCAAGGCGATCGAGCCCAGCACGCCGATGCCCAGCGCCGCCGCGACGCTCCACAGCAGCACCAGCGCGCTGACCGTCAGCATCAGCAGCGCCTCGGGCCAGGCGTAGCGCCAGGCCTCGCGGTAGGGCGAGAGCTTGAGCCCGGACAGCACCGCGACGATGATGGTCGCGGCCAGCACCGCCTTGGGCAGCTGGGCCAGCGGCTCGGCCAGCAGCAGCATGGCCAGCCCCATCACGCCGGCGATGAAGACCCCGGTCATGCGGCTGCGGCTGCCGGCGTCATACATCAGCACGCTGCGCGAGAAGCTGGCGGCCACCGGCATGCCACCGCTCAGCGCGGCGGCGATGTTGGCGCCGGCCAGGCCGCGCAGTTCGGCGCGTGCGTCGATGCGCTGGCCGGCGCGCCGGCCCAGCGACTCGGCCACCACCAGGCTGGACACATAGCCGACCAGGGCCACCAGCAAGGCGCCTGGCAGCATGGCCAGCCAGAGCGCGCCGTCCAGGCGCGGCAGGCTGAAGTGCAGGCGCAGCGGCGGCAGCTGGCCGACCAGGGGCACGCCGCGCGACAGCGCATCCGAGCCATGGGCCAGGGCCATCGCGGCCAGCAGTATCAGCAAGGGCGCGAGCCGGCCCGGCAGACCCTTGAGCCAGCGCCGCGCCGCCAGCAGCAGGGCCAGCGCGAGCAGGCCGTAGAGCGCGCTGAGGCCGTGCCAGGCGAAGCCGCTGCGCCAGACGCTCTGCAGCAGGGCCGGCAGTTCGAAACCCTTGGCCGGGCTGCCCAGCAGCACCGGCAGCTGGCTGGCCGCAATCGACAAGGTGGCGCCGGTCTCGAAACCGTGCAGCACCGGCACGCTCAGCAGCGCGGCCAGCGCATCCAGACGCAGCGCGGCGGCCAGCGCCAGGATCAGCCCGACTTCGGCGGCCAGCACCAGGGCCGCCTCGCTGGGGCTGACGCCGGCCGGCGCCTGGCCCAGGGTCTGGGCAATCATCAGCGCCAGCACCGCCACCGGGCCGAGGCCCAGATGGGCGCTGGAGCCGAAGGCGGCATAGAGCAGCAGCGGCAGCAGGCTGGCATACAGCCCGACCTGGGGCGGCAGGCCGGCCAGCATCGCATAGGCGATGCTTTGCGGGATCAGCAACACGCTGACGACCAGGGCCGCCAGCAGATCGTCGCGCAGGAGTTGCCGGCGGTAGTCCTGCCAGCGCTGCCACAGATGCATCAGTCGACCTTGGCGCCCGAGACCTTGACCACCTGGGCCCACTTTTTCGTCTCGCTCTGGATCAGCGCGGCGAACTCGCTGCTGGGCATGCCGCTGGCAATTGCGCCCTGGCTGGCCAGGCGTTCCTTGATGGCCGGCGTGGCCAGGGCCTTGGCGGTCTCGCGCTGCAGCAGCTGCACCTGGGCGGCGGGCATGCTGCTGGGCGCCAGCAGGCCGAACCAGGAGCTGGCCTCATAGCCCTTCAGCGCCGGGCCGCCGGCCTCCTCGATGGTGGGCAGCTCGGGCAGGGCCTCGCTGCGCTTGGCACTGGTGACGGCAATCGCCTTGAGCTTGCCGGCCTTGATCTGCGGCAACGAGGAGGGCAGGTTGTCGAACATCAGGTCGGTGTTGCCGCCCATCAGGTCCATCAGCGCCGGGCCCGAGCCGCGGTAGGGGAAGTGCAGCATGAAGCTGCCGGTCATGCTCTTGAACAGCTCACCGGCAAGATGGATGGAGGTGCCATTGCCGCTGGAGGCCATGTTTAGCTTGCCGGGGTTGGCCTTGGCGACCTTGATCAGGTCCTGCACCGAATTGATGCCCAGGGCCTGGGCCTTTGCCGGGTTGATGACCAGCACATTGGGCACGGCCGCGACCAGGGTGATGGGGGCGAAGTCCTTCACCGGGTCATAGGGCAGCTTGGGATAGAGCGACTGGTTGATGCCGTGGGTGCCCACCGTGCCCATCAGGATGGTGTGGCCGTCGGTAGCGCGAGCGACTTCGGCCGCGCCGGTGTTGCCGCCGGCGCCGGGCTTGTTCTCGATCAAGACCGGCTGCCCCAGCGCCTTCTGCAGCTCGGGCGCCAGCGCGCGGGCCAGGATGTCGGTGGTGCCGCCGGCCGCGAAGGGCACGACGATGCGCAGCGGCTTGCTGGGCCAGGCGCCTGGGGCCTGGGCCTGGGACAGGGCCGGCAGCAGGGCGACGGCCGCGACGAGCAGCGTGCGACGGGTCAGGTCTTGCGTCATGGGGTGTCTCCGTTGTTGTTCGAGGTCGGGGCCAAGTATGCGGCAAGCCCGCCGGGCTGCGAGCGATCAGCGCCCGGCCGGGCCGGTGGTGTGGCGCAGGCTGACCTTTTGCGCCGAACAGGCGGCATCGAAGTCGGCCTCGATCTGCTGCAGCGCGAGCACGTCGGCGGCCTCGACGCCGGCGATGCCGACCGCGCGGTTGCGGCCCTGGGCCTTGGCGGTGTAGAGCGCCATATCGGCCCAGTTGACCGCCTGCTCCCAGTCCAGCGCCAGCCGGCCGGGTGGCAGCGGAAAGCGCGCATGGCCGATCGAGACGGTGACGCGCAGCGGCCCGGCCTCGGTGGCGACCGGCTCGGTGCCGACGCTGAACAGGATGCGCTCGGCCAGCAGCTGCAGCTGGTCCTGCGCGACCTCGGGCGCGTAGACCAGAAACTCCTCGCCGCCCCAGCGCACCACCAGGTCCTCGTGGCGCACCGCCTGCGAGATGCGCCGTGCGACCTCGCAGATCACGATGTCGCCGGCCGCATGGCCATGGCGGTCATTGACATGCTTGAAGTGATCGATATCGACCATCAGCAGCGCGCCCTCGAACTGGCGCTGGGCGCGCTGCGCCATCACGGCCAGGAAATGGCGCCGGTTGGCCAGATCGGTCAGCGGGTCGCGCTCGCTTTGCGCGCGCAGCAGCAGCTGATTGGCCTTGAGCCGCTTGTTGGCGGCCTGCACGCGCTTGAGCATCACGCCGGCCAGCAGCAGCGACAGGGCCAGCAGCGTGCCGACCGCGATGCCGACGCGCTGGGCCAGATCGCGGTTGGCGAGCTGCTGGTCTTTCAGGGTCTTGTCGCGCGTCAGCAGGTCAAGATCGCGCTGGGCGCGGTCGCTGTCGTACTTGAGCCGCAGCTCCTGCAGCTGAGCCTCGCGGTTGCGGGCCTGGATCATCGCGCTGAGCGCACGCTCGGTATGGAAGGCCGTGATGGCCTCGCGCGGCTGGCCGGCTGCGGCCCAGGCCTCGCCGATTTCGCGCAGCTGGGTGGCGCGGCGCGCCGGCTNCTGGATCATCGCGCTGAGCGCACGCTCGGTATGGAAGGCCGTGATGGCCTCGCGCGGCTGGCCGGCTGCGGCCCAGGCCTCGCCGATTTCGCGCAGCTGGGTGGCGCGGCGCGCCGGCTCGGTCTGGCCGTCGGTCAGGGCCTGGGCGCGCGCCAGCTCGCGCCGTGCCGCGTCGAACTGGCGCAGCAGAATCATCGACACCGCCATGTTGTGGCGCAAGGTGCGCTCGATGCGCAGGTCCTTGTGGCGCAGCAGCACCGGCAGGGCCTGGCGCGCCAGCGCCAGCGCCATCGCCGGCCGGCCGTTGTGCATATGCAGATCGGTCAGATTGGTCTGGACCTGGGCCACCAGCCGCGGCGACTCGGCCTGCTGGGCGAAGGCCAACGCCTCCTCGTAGGCGCGCAGCTGGCCGGGCTTGTCACCGCGCCGCACCGCGATGCGGGCCTCGGTGATCTTGGTGCGCGCCATCGCCAGCGCATCGTCGCCGGCGCGCTCCAGCGCCGCAGCCAGCCAGCGGCGGGCCTCGTCACCCTGATCCAGTTCCTGGCTCAGCAGCGCCAGCGCGCCCATGCTGATCGCGCTCAGATAGCTGTCACCGCCGGCCTCCGCCAGCGCCAGCGCATAGCGCAAGGTGCTCGCGGCCTGGGCCAGCGCGCCCTGGGCCGCCTGGTCGCGTTCGATGATGCGCAGCGCCGCCCAGGCGCTGCGAAAGTCGCAGCCGCGCGCGATGCTGGCGGCCTCGGCGCCGCGCTCGCAGCGCCGCTCCAGCCCGCGCAGGGCCTGCTGCGCGGTCTCGGTGGCCAGGCTGTTGAGGCCGTCGCGCGCTGCCAGCTGGGCGCTCAGCACGGTGGCACGATCGCGCGTCTTCTCCACCGCGGCCAGGCGCTCGACGAGCTTGCGGGCGGCGCTGGTGTCGCCGCCCTGCACCAGGATCTGGCCCTCGGCCATGGCCAGCTGGTCCTGGGCCAGCGCATGATGCGGGGCCAGTTCGCGCAGCGAGCGCAGCGCGGCCTCGGGCCGGTCATAGGCCATCAGCACCAGACGGGCCAGCTGAGCATCGAGCGTACGGTCGATCTCGGCCAGCGCCGGGGCCACGGCCAGGCTCAGCATGAAAGAAAGCGCGAGCCGCCTCATGAGGCGCCCTGGCCCGACGGGCCCTGCAGTGCGACCAGGCCGACCCGGCCTTCCTGCCAGGCGGCTTCCATGCGGGTGGACAGCCGGCCCAGCTCGGCCTCGTCCTGCGCGTCGATGTGCAGCACGCCATAGGCCTTGTTGCGGCCATGGGCCTTGGCCAGATACATCACGGTGTCGACCAGATCGATGGCGCGCTCCCAGCTCAGCGCCAGGCCATGCGGCGCTACGGGCAAGCTGGCAAAGCCGATCGAGGCGCTGATGCCGATCTGCCGCTCGCCATGGGCCACCGGCGGCGCGCCGATCAGGTCCAGCAGGCGCTGGGCCAGCACCTGGGCGTCGACCGCGTCGCGCGGTGGCACGACGATCAGGAACTCCTCGCCGCCCCAGCGCACCACCAGATCGTCCTCGCGCAGCGCGGCCCGCAGGCGCTGCGCGACCTCGATCAGCACGCTGTCGCCGACGGCATGGCCCCATTGGTCGTTGATGCGTTTGAAGTGGTCGATGTCGATCAGATAGACGGTGCCGGCCAGCTTGCCGCTGTCGGCCAGGCGCTGGACGGCGGACTGGAAATGGCGCCGATTGGCCAGGCCGGTCAGCGGGTCGCGCTCGCTCTGGATCTTCAGGTGCTCGTTGCTGCTGGCCAGCGCCAGATTGGTGCGGCGAATGCGCTGATAGGCCAGGCCCAGCAGGGTGGCCGACAGCACCACGCAACCGGCCAGCGCGGCCCACAGCTTGAGCTCCAGATCACGGGCGCGGATCTGCTCGGCCTTCAGGCTGTTGGCGCGGTTGAGCAGCTCGATGTCGCGGGCGCGCCGTTCGGCATCGAAGCGCTCCTGCTCTTCGAGCACGGTCTTGCGGGTGTCGTCGCGCAGCACCTGGTCGATGATGCGGCGGTACTGATGGTGGGCCTCGATCGCGCCGGCCCAATCGCCCGCCTGCTCCAGATACTGGCCCAGTTCCTTCCAGCCGTCGGCGGCATAGGCCAGCGCGCCCTGCTGCTCGTCCAGCGTGATGGCCTGGCGCACATGGATCTGGCCCTCGGCGACCCGCTTCAGGCCGATCTTGGCGATGCCCAGATTGTGCCGCGCGACGATCTCGGCATTCAGGTTCTGCGCCCGCCGCGCCAGCGGCAGCGCCTGCTCGGCCAGCTCCAGCGCGCGCGTGTAGTCGCCCAGGCGCAGATAGTGGTCGGCGTAATTGGCCAGGCCCATTGCCTGCAAGCCTTCGGCCTTGGCCTCGCGGGCGTAGTTCAGCGCCTCGGTCCAGGCCTGGCGGGTCACGCTGCCATCGCGATCCTCGGCGTGCAGGATGCCCTTGACCGTCATCACGCTGCTCATCAGCACCGGGTCGGGGTCGAGCTGGGCCGCGCGCAAGGCCTCGGCATGGATCTGCTTGGCGCGCTCGACCTGCTGGGCGCGGTGGTAGGTGCGGGCCAGCTCGTTCAGGCCGGACGCACGGCGCCAGTGGGCGCCCAGGCCCTCGGCCTGACGCACTGCGGCCAGCGCGGCGGCCAGCGCCTCTTCCATCTGGCCGCGGTCGCTCTGCACCGTGGCCAAGGTTGCATGGGCGCGCAGCAGCACGCGCGGTGCGCGCGGCGCCTGGCCTTGCTGCTCCAGCGGGGCCAGGGCCTTCAGCGCCTCGCGCAGATCGCCCTTGTTCTGATGAAACTGGGCCAGCATCACGGCCGCCGCCAGCTCGGCGGAGGGGCGGTCGGCCTCGACCGGCCAATGGCTCAGCTGGCTCAGCAGTTCATCGACGCGCGCGCGGTCGCGCATCTGGCCGGCCGTCAGCCCGCGCAGGCTCAGCACTTCCAGGCGCTCGGCGCTGCCCGGCGCGGTGCGGGCCTGCAGGGTCTGCAGGATCTGCTCCTGCTGCTGGGGCCGGCCCCGGCTCAGGCGTTCGCTCTGCTCGATCTCCTGCCACAGCGCCTCGTCACGCTGGCCGGTCGGCGCATTGCGGCCCTCCTGCCCGCCCGGCTGGCAGCCAAGCAGCGGCGCGGCCAGCGCCAGGCACAGGGCCAGGACGCGGCCGCGCGGCATCCAGGACGCGGGGCAAACCATGCTCATTACCAGGCCTATCGGCGCATTCGCGGGCAGCTTGAGAATGGGCAGGACTCAGGCGGCCGCGTGGCTGCGCGCCTGGGGATGCGACCCGGCACGGCGGGTGCCACAAGGCCGGGCCTGAATCTGGTGCGGGCTCATCATGGGGGCGCGGGGGCTCTCTCTTGCTGCTTGTGGCGCCAGTGTAGGGACGCGGCCGGCCCGCCAGACCTGGGGCCGGCCCTAGGCCCGGGCGGAGTTGCGCAGTTTGCACGCTTAGCCGAGGTGGCTGCAGACCGCCGCCAGCGTCGCCGCGTCGGCCAGCAGGCGGCGGTGCCCCAGGCCGCTGCTGACTTGCAGCCAGGCCTCGGGCAGCGCCGCCGCCAGCGCCTGGGCGGCGGCCAG
>NZ_JAQOWX010000017.1:14158-66148 GCF_028462495.1 Paucibacter sp. XJ19-41 | reverse complement strand
ACACGATCCTTGCTGTTGCGCTCGGCGACTTCAAGATGACTTGGCCGGACGGATACAGCGCGGCGGCGTCGGCCACCGTGCTGCGACGAGACGCCGCTGCCCGGCGCCAAGCCACGGGCTCAGGCCGCGAAGCGCTGCTCCAGATAGGCCAGCAGCGTGCGTATGGTCTGCGCCTCGCCGCCGATCGGGCGCCCCGGCCGGGCCACATCGTTCCAGGCGAACAGGTCGATATGCAGCCAGTCCTGGTTCTCCGGCACGAAGTACTCGAGGAACAGCGCGGCGGTGACCGCGCCGGCCAGCGGGGTCTTGCCGGTGTTGACGATGTCGCCGATCGTGCTCTCGATGCTGGCCTTGTAGGGCGCCCACAGCGGCATATGCCACAGCGGGTCGTCCAGCTTCAGGCCCAGGTCGACCAGGTCGCGGGCGGTATCGAAATGCTTGCTGAACAGCGCCGGCAGTTGCGCGCCCAGGGCCACGCGGGCGGCGCCGGTCAGCGTCGCCAGGTCGATGATCAGCTCGGGCTTGTGCTCCGAGGCATAGGCCAGCGCGTCGCTGAGGATCACGCGGCCCTCGGCATCGGTGTTGCCGACCTCGATATGCAGGCCCTTGCGGGTCGGCACGATGTCGCCGGGGCGGTAGGCATTGCCCGAGATCGCGTTCTCGACCGCCGGGATCAGCACCTGCAGGCGCAGCGGCAGCTTCAAGGCCATGATCAAGCTGGCCAGGCCCAGCGCATTGGCGGCGCCGCCCATGTCCTTCTTCATCTGGCGCATGCCTTCGCCGCCCTTGATGTTCAGACCGCCGGTGTCGAAGCAGACGCCCTTGCCGACGATGCTTAAGCGCGGTGCCTTGGGCGAGCCCCAGTTCAGCTCGATCAGGCGCGGTGCCCGGTGGCTGGCGCGGCCCACCGCATGGATGGCCGGGAAGTTCTGCTTCAGCAGCGCGTCGCCGACGATCTGCTTGAAGCTGGCGCCGTGCTGCTTGGCCACCAGCTGGGCGGCCTTGGCCAGCTCCTCCGGGCCCATATGCTCGGCCGGGGTATTGACCAGGTCGCGGGTCGCGGCCATCGCGGTGGCCAGCGCCAGGCCGCGCTGGGCCGCCGGGCTGTTCGTCAGTGCCAGCACCGCCGGCGGGCGGCGGCGCGGCTTGTAGAGGTCGAACTGATAGCCGCCCAGTTCCCAGGACAGCGCGGCCGCCTCGGCGTCCATCGCCAGGCCGTCCTCGGCCAGGGCGTAGACGCCTTCCGGCAGGGCTTGCGGCAGCGCGGACAGCGCGAACGGCGCATGGGCGTGGGCCACGCCGGCGAACACCCGGCCCAGCTTGCCGTCCGGCCCCGGCACCAGGGCCAGGCTGTCGGCTGCGCCGACAAAGCCCAGCGTCGCCAGCCAGTGGCGGGTCGGCGCGGGGAGTTTCGGAGCAAGGGCCTGGAAGGCGGCGCGGTCGACCACGGTGATGGCGATGGCGCTGGCGGGAGCAGACTTTTTGAGTTGAACCGTCATGGCTGATGGGGTTGAGCAGGTCGCCCATTCTCCCGCATGCGGCTCAGCAGCTTTGTTGCAGCCGGGACAGCAGGGCCTGGGCGGCCGGGCTGGGCGCCACGGCCGGCCCCTGGTCCAGTGCGGCCAGCAGGCGCTGGGCGGTGGCCAGCTGGGGCGTCACCGGGCCGATGAAGCGCAGCTGCTGGCCCTGGCCGACCAGCAGGGTCGGGAAGGTCTCGACCTCCAGATCGCCGACCAGCTCGGCATCGTCCTCGATATCGACCCAGACGAAGCGGTAGCCCGGGTGCTGCTCGCGCAGCGCGGCAAAGACCGCGTGATAGTCGTCGCAGACCCGGCACCAGCCGGCGCACAGGCAGGCGACCAGGGTGGTGGCGGGCAGGGCGGCGGGGGCGTTGGGCGGCATGGCGCTGCACTGTAGCGAGAAAGCGGCAAAGATTTGTTGCAAGTCGCTGTCAACCGCCCCAGTTTGGACGGCGTTGTGCCCGTACCCGCAGGTAATTGCACCAAGTCGGGCTGGAGAAGAAGGCATCAGCCATGAAAAGTCAGCAGCACCAACAGCAACGCAACGAATCTCAAGTCCGCCCCCTGGCAATGGCGGAGCTGAATACCGACAAGGGCCGCAAGCACGAGGCTTTCGAGCCCGGCAGCCTGGGCAGCGACCGCCGCAGCCTGGCCCGCGCCCTGCGTTTCGACCGCAAGCGCTGAACCGGAAATGCACCGCCAAGGTGCATTTTTCAAGCCAGCGGCGCCAGCAGCCGCTCTAAATCCTGCTCGGTGAACTTGGCCGCATCGGCCCCGTCACTGCCCAGCACGCCCTCGGCCAGCGCCAGCTTGCGGGCCTGCAGCTCCAGCATCCGTTCCTCGATGCTGCCTTCCACCACCAGTTTGTAGACAAACACCGGCTTGTCCTGGCCGATGCGGTGCGCCCGTGCGCTGGCCTGGGCCTCGACGGCCGGGTTCCACCAGGGGTCGACATGGATCACCGTGTCGGCCGCCGTCAGGTTCAGGCCGACGCCACCGGCCTTCAGGCTGATCAGCATCAGGGGGTATTCCTCGGCCTGGAAGCGCCGCACGATCTCGCCGCGCTGAGCCACCGGCGTCGCACCGGTCAGCACCAGGAAATCCTGCTCCTGCTGCCTTAATTGCCCGGCGATCAGCCCCAGCATCTCGGCAAACTGCGAGAACACCAGCACCCGCCGCCCCTCGGCCAGCAGCTCCGGCAGCATCTCGGCCAGCAGCTCCAGCTTGGCGCGCTCGGTGTCGGGCTTGATCTGTTCCACATCCTTCAGCAGCAGCGGGTCGCAGCAGACCTGGCGCAGCTTCAGCAAGGCGTCCAGCACGGTGATCTGCGAGGCCCCGAAGCCGCGCCGCTGCAGCACGCGCCGCACCTGGGTATCGGCCGCCACCCGCACGCTCTCATACAGATCGCGCTGCTGGCCGTAGAGCCGCACCCGGCGCGTCACCTCGGTCAGCGGCGGCAGCTCGGTGGCCACCTCCTCCTTGCGCCGGCGCAGGATGAAGGGCCGCACGCGCGCGCTCAGCAGCTGGGCGCGCAGGCTCTCGCCATTGACCTCGATGGGCTTGCGCCAGAGCCGAAAGAAGCTGCGCTCGTCGCCCAGAAAACCCGGCATCAGGAAGTCGAACTGCGCCCACAGCTCGCCCAGATGGTTCTCCAGCGGCGTGCCGGTCAGCGCCAGCCGGTGGCGCGCGCGCAGGCGCCGCACCGCCTTGGCCGCGCGGCTGCCGGCGTTCTTGACCGTCTGCGCCTCGTCCAGTATCAGCAGATGCCAGGGCTGCGCCGCCAGCGCCTCGATATCGCGCCACAGCAGCGGATAGGTCGACAGCACCAGGTCGTAATCGGCCAGGCGCGGGAAGTGCGCATGGCGCTCGGGCCCGTGCAGAAGCAGCACGCGCAGTTGGGGCGCGATGCGCCGCGCCTCGGCCAGCCAGTTGAACAGCAGCGAGGTCGGCAGCACGGCCAGCGCCGGCCGATCGGCCATGCGGCCGGCCTGTTTCTCGAGCAGCAGATGGGCCAGGGCCTGGGCCGTCTTGCCCAGACCCATATCGTCGGCCAGGATGCCGGCCAGGCCCTGCTCGCGCAGGTATTGCAGCCAGGCCAGGCCGGCCAGCTGGTAGCCGCGCAGCGTCAGGCCCAGGCCCTCGGGCGGCGCTACCGGCCGCGGCGAGCCGGCCGCGCGCAGCTTGTTGGCCATCTGGCGCAGGCCGGCGTCGCCCTGGATCTGCCAGCCGGCGCGGCCCTGGTCCAGCAGCTCCAGCCGGCCGGCGTCCCAGTCGCTGAGCTGCAGCGGGCCCTCGGCGCGCTTGGGGTCGGCCAGCAGGTCCACCATCGCGCCGAGGATGGGCTTCAGGATGGAAGCTGGCGCTTCGATGCGCCGCCCGCCCGGCGCGTGCAGCAGGATGATGGACAGGTCGTCGATGGCCGCGATCTGCTCGGCATCGAACCAGCGCGCATCGCGGCGCAAGAGGTCGGCAATCATCGGCGCCAGATCCAGGCTCTCGCCCTCAATCTCGACGCCCAGGCTCAGCAGCCAGGCGCCCTCGCGGGCCGGCAGGCTGAGCGGATCAATGCGGATGCGCCAGGCCTCGCCGGCCACCGCGCGGTGCGCGAAGCCGGGCCGCGCCTCGACCGCCCAGCCCAGCTTCTGCAGCTCGGGCACCCGCTCGGTCCAGAACTCGCCGAAGAATTCCTCCTGCAGCAGGGTCCAGAGGTTCTCATGCCCGGCTACGGCCGCCGGGCTGCGCCACTGCAGTGCGGCCGGGTCCAGCGGCAACAGGCCCAGGGCCCAGAGCTGGTCGCGCGCCTCGGCCTCGGCGCCGAGATCGCGCTGAAGCCTGCGCCCGCCGTCCAGCGTCTGCGTCGCGCCCGGCCGGCTGTTCAGCAGCGAGCGCGGCGCCGGCGTGGTCCACAGCAGGCCATCGGCCAGCCGGTAGGTCCAGTCGACCTGGGCGACCGTGACGACATCGCTGCGCGGACCCAGTTTTCCGCCGCTTGGGCTCAGGCCCAGCAGACCGTCGCCACGGCCCAGGGTCTTCAGGGTCAGGCGCGGGCGGAACTGGGCGGACTCACCGGCGGGTTCAGGCGCCACCGCTTGCGGCAAGGGCGCGGGCGGCGGCGGCAATGCATCGCCCAGCAGCAAGTCCATCAGCTTCGCCGCATCGGCCTCGGGCAGGCGCGGCAGCTGCTGCAGCTCGGCACGGCCGGCCTTGCGGCGCAGCGCCTCGACCCAGGTGTGCAGCAGCTGCGCGCGCAGCGGCGCATCGGCCTCGGTCTGCAGTTTCACCATCAGCGCCGCCGCATGCTCGCAAAAACGCGCCGTGCGGCAGCTGCAGAGCGCGCTGTAGTGCGGCCGGCCATCTTCTCCGCGCCCCGCCACACCCTGCAGCGCCAGCTCGTAGACCTGGCCGCGCGGGCCGGGGAAGCGCGCGCTGGCGCCATGGGCGTCCTGCCGGATATCGCTCAGCTGGTGCTGCAGCTCAGCGCCGCGCTTGAGCCGCCCGCGCTCGAACAGGGTGCGCAGCGTGGCTTCGTCGGGGGGCCAGAGGCGGGGGGTGAGCGTGGACGGCGGGGGGGCGGAGGACATGGCGGCGGTGATTGTCTCCGGGCGGGCGGGATGAAATGGGATGGGGCGGGATCGGGCGCGGGGCTGCAAGCAAGCGACCGGTGATCAGTTGGGGGCGCGGGAGCTTCCTGTGGTCGAGAGCAGGATGACGAACCGACGAAACAGATATCGCCACTCCCACTGCCGATTGCACAGTTTCAGGTCGGCATTGCAGCGGCGGTCTCACGCCGGTTTCGAGCGAGTGGGCAAGCGTTCTCAACCAGCTGACCAGTCGTTAGCAGGTTCGGTCTGGCCAGCCGGTTCAGCGCCAAGTTTCTGTCTTTGGGGCAAGGCTTAATTTCGCCGCGAGCGCAGTGCGCATCGTTCGGCTACGCCGGATTCCATGCCGTCGCAAGACTGTTCGAGAATGCAAAGACCAATCCCACTGCGATCCTCTGCATGAGCCCATTGATCAGTGTCCCCGTATCAACAGTAGTGGCACTCACTGCCGAGCGGGCGGTGGAGGTGATGACGGGAATCTTGAAGGCCGAGTCGGCATACGCCAAGCTCAATCCGGCAGTCGTCACGATTTCGAGCCGGCTGACCGTAGCGGACGGCGGCATTGACGCCCAAATCGATGTGCCGCCGGATGCGCAGGTCCCTGCAGACTGTTTTTTTGCAGCTGGTCTGACCGGAATTCAGTTGAAGTCAGGCACCTCCTTCAAGCCTTGGACTCAGAGCTCAATCTGCGGAGAACTGATCAACAAGGCTGGGAAGTTGTTCCCGGAGGTGGCGCGGCTGACCGAAAGAAGGGGCCGCTACGTTGTCGTCTGCACGGGCCACGACCTCACTCCTCAGCAACGGAATGACGCATGTGAGTGCATCGTCGGCGTACTTGAGTCTGCTGGCGTGCCGAACTACGGCGGCATGGTAGATGTATTGGGTGCCAGTCAGCTTTCAAACTTTGCCGAGCGGTATCCCGNGCGTACTTGAGTCTGCTGGCGTGCCGAACTACGGCGGCATGGTAGATGTATTGGGTGCCAGTCAGCTTTCAAACTTTGCCGAGCGGTATCCCGGCATTGCGGCACTACTGACCTTTGACACCATCCATGAGGCCTGGGTACTCGACGAATGGGATCGCGATGCGCACATGGCCAATTCATTCCAGCCGGCGCCGGCTCAGGCTGAGCTCATCGAGCAGATTCGAGCAGGTATCGAAGGCGACGCGAAGCACATTCGCGTGCTGGGCGAACCTGGCTTGGGCAAGACGCGCATGGCCCTGGAGGCCCTGAGAGCGCCGCATATCGCACCCTCGGTCCTCTATCTGCGTTACGGCTCCAAGTTCGGCCAGACGGCGCTATTTAGGCAACTGCTGCGGGCCGGCTGGACGAAGCCGCTCGTTCTGGTGCTCGACGACCTATCCGAATCTGAGATGTCCGACATCTGGCGGCACTTGAAGACACGCTGCGGCGCGATGAAGCTGATCACTCTGGATCATGGTCACGATGAAGGTCATGACGGTGAAATTCTCCGTCTCAAGGCCCCCCGCCTTCCAGACGCAACCATCAGGAGCATCCTGGCAGAACGCGTCGGGGAGTCGCGGGAACTTGACCGTTGGGTCGCTATTTGTGAAGGCTCGCCAAGAGTTGCACATGCCGTTGCCGAGAATCTTCATGCAAACCCGGGCGATCTGTTGCGACCGCCGGCGACGGTTCCCCTGTGGACTCGTTTTTTGCACGGGTACGTCGTACAGGAGGATGCAGCTTCACGGCAAGTTGACTGCGTGGCACACCACCTCGCCTTGTTCAGCCGATTCGGATTTGAAGATCCTGTGTCTGACGAGGCCACCTACGTCTCACAACTGATTCACAAGGTTGATCCAACGATCGGCTGGGCCCGCTTCCAAGAGATTGTTCAGAGCCTCCGGGCCCGACGCGTTCTGCAAGGCAGCCGGACGCTGTTCTTCGTTCCCAAGGCGCTTCACATCTATCTTTGGAAGCAGTTCTGGACACGCTATGGGCGCGGTTTCGACTTCGTGTCGACCTTTGAAACCATGCCCCGGTCGCTTCACGCCTGGTTCCTGAACAAGTTCAGATTTGCTGGCGGACAGGACACGGCATTCGTTGTCGAAGAGATTCTGAAGCCCGATGGCGTCTTTTCCAGTCGCGACATGCTGACGTCGTCGACCGGATCGCAATTTCTGTCGACGCTCGCAGAGGCCAACTCCGCTGCAGTCTTGCGCTTGCTTGAGAGCTCGCTCGGCAAATGGTCAGACGCCGAACTTGTCGAGTTCAAGACTGATCGCCAGAACATAGTCTGGGCGCTCGAAAAAATTGCTGTTTGGCCTCTGCTTACCGTGCGCGGCTTGAACATCCTGGCTCGACTTGCAGTCAATGAGAATGCCGACTTTTCGAATAACTCGACCGGCACATTCGTTGGCCTGTTTCGCATCGGCCCAGAAGCCGCTGCGACCGAGGCCAGCCCGGCGCAGAGGTTGCCAGCCTTGCTTGGGCTACTGAGAGCAAGCACCGATGCCGAACGTCTGTTGGGGCTGAAGGCAATGGCCTCGGCCTTGGACACGCACGGCATGGGCTTCCGGACCGTGGGGCCGGAGTACCAGGGGCTTCAGGAGCGAGCAAAGCTGTGGACTCCCGCAACTTACGGTGATTGGTGGCAGGCCCATCTTTTGTATTTTCAAACCCTGATCGACGAGACCTCGACTTGGCCTGCGGCATTGCGGCCTCAAGTCTGCTCAGCGCTGCTCGACGCAGTCGAACATCAGATACGCATGCCGCCATGCACTGAGCTCGCATTCCAGGAACTGGAGAAGCTGACTTCCGACAGCGCCATGTCTCCGAGCAAGCTGAACAAGTTTTTCTGGCACTGGCAGGAGTACCGAGAGGATGAACAGCACCGTGACCTGGCGATTCGCCTCAGGCGACTTGCCCGGCGATATGCGCGCCGCGATCTGACCAGCCGATTCCAGCGATACGTCCTTGACGTAGATTGGCTTGAGTGGGAGGAGGAGTACCGCGATCAACGGGACCGGCCACCTTCGCATGCGAAAGCATTGGTCGCAGCGCTCGCACGGCGAATTGCTGCGAGCCCGCATCGCCTCGCTGAGATCTCGCACCTTCTTGCGCCAGAGAATCACACGCCGGCTATTTGGTCTTTCGGGGAGCAGTTGGCTGTAGCCGATGACGAGAGAATCCTGCTTCCTTTGCTCACAGGCATCGCCAGGAAATCCACCCACGGCACTTGTCTGCACGGCTATTTGACTGGTTTAAAGGCTAAATCTCCGGAGCGGTTCGAGTCATGGCTGATGGAGATGTTGAGCCGTAGCGATACGGCGGGTCTGGGGGCGGAGATGACACTGCGATCCACCTACTCCGAAAATGCTTTCAACCGCTGTCTCGATGCACTTGAGGCGAAATGGATAGAGCCTGCGCTATTTGGAGCATTGCAGTTCGGCAGGGCGTTTGATTCAGTGCCTACAGCGCAGGCAGAGCGCCTGTTCCGTTTAATTCGAGAGCGCGATACACCGGAAGCGATGGAGTTGCTGATCGGGTTAATAAATTCCATCTCGTCTGACCGCCCGCGGCCCTGCGGGTCAGACTTCGCCTTTGCTGTCGCGCTCCAGGCGATCCCTGGTTCACGGCATCCAGGGCAGTCCTTCGGGTTCCATTGGAAGCGCGTTTGCTCAACGCTGGTGAAGTCCAATACCGAATTCGCCGCTCCCTTGCTTGACGCAATCCTCACAGCCATGGGAAAGGAATACCGGCTGAGCTATGACCACGATATCGAGGCATTGAGCAAGGAGTTGGTCGGTATCGATCCTGAACGCGCCTGGCAGGTCACTGCAAAGCACTTCGAGGCCACTTTGCCGAGATGGCGAAGCGACGTTTACAACTGGCTGAAGGGTGGCATCCGTTCGTTTGGCGAGGGAGTGCCGCGTGGTCCCATATCGGACTTGCCGGAAAGCAGCATATTGAGTTGGATCGAGTCTGATCCCAGCGGGCGAGCTGCCCTGATCGCTCATGCGGCGCTTCCTACGCTCGATGACGCAGGCGGCGGCGGACTGACGAGGCAACTGTTGACGCGGTATGGGCATATCGAGGGCGTACGCTCAGGGATCAGCGCGTCGTTCCATTCCGGTTCATGGACTGGCCCTACGAGCCAGTATTTGAAGCGCAAGCGAGAAATCCTGCGGCGATGGCTCGCCGCAGGATTCGATTTCCAAGTCGTCCAATGGATAGAGCCTGAGATCGAACGGCTTGACCGGCAAATACAAAGAGAGGAAATCAACGAGGAGCGTGATCGATTTGAGTAGTGCGGGTGTGTCATCCGAGCGGGCCCGTCCCGGGGCCCTTTGAACAGCACGCGTCGCTTTTGGAGGAGCGCCGCCTCCCCTTCATCGAAATCGACCGTGGCGATCAGCAGCGTCCGCACATCGGCCTACCAGTCGAAAATAGCGTCGAGCGGCTGATAGACACCATCGTCGCAAGTAATGGCGTCCGTCAGGTTTGACTGAGATCCGTTTTTCGGCTCTCAGGTCTGAAAGACAGAGTGCAACCTCGCCCACCACGCACCTAATTCCGATCCACTCATCCCGGCTTCGCCGATGGTCGGGCATAGATAGGCCACCCACTATCGCCCCCCCCGCGTCAACGGCCCCAACACCACCGCCCCCACCCCCAGCACCGCCACCCCCACCAACGCCCCCGCCTTCACATACACCAGGCTCGCATACAGCAGATAGGCGCAGCAGGCGACAAAGAGCAGCGGCAGCAGCGGGTACAGCGGCACCTTGAAGGGCCGCGACGCATCCGGCTCGCGGCGGCGCAGCACGATGACAGCGGCGCCGCTGAGGCATAAAAAGAACCAGTAGACCGGTGACAGGTAGTCGACCATGGTCGAGAAGCCGCCGCGCGTGACCGCGCCGAAGGCCACCAGGGCCAGCGCGACGCCGCTGGTGGCCAGCACCGCCGCCGTCGGCGTGCCGCGCTTGGCGTTCCATTTGCCGAGGTGGAGTTCGCGCGCCAGGTCCCGCGCCGCCGCATAGGTGGTGCGCGGCCCGGCGATCAGGATCGCGTTCATCACCGACAGCGCGGTCAAGGTGACGATGCCCACGATCAATAGCTCGCCACCGCGCCCGAAGGCCGCGCGCATCAGATCGGCGGCCGGGGCGGCGCTGGCGGCCAGGCCGGCCAGGCCCAGGCCCTGCAGATAGGCCCAGTTGGCCAGCAGGTAGAGGCCCATCACCAGGGTCAGGCCGATCAGCAAGGCCTTGACGATGCCGTGCCTGGCGTCGCGCATCTCGGCCGACAAGGTGGCCGCATCGCTCCAGCCGCCGTAGGCCAGGAAGACGAAGATCATGGCCGTACCCCAATCGGGCGAGGCACCGGGCGTGCTCAGCGGCAGTTGTAGTGGCGTTGGCGGCGGCACGCCCAGCGACAGCCCGGCCGCGCCCAGCAGCGCCAGCCCGCCCAGCACCACGCTCATCAGGCCCAGCTGGGTGCCCAGGCCGACCCGCACGCCGGCCAGGTTCAGCGCGGTCAGCAGCGCGATCAGGCCGGCGGCCAGCACCGCATTGGCATGGGGCCCGAGCCAGGGGCTGAGGTCGATCGCCTGGGCCAGATAGTCGCCGAACACAAAGGCCAGCAAGGCCATCGAGCCGGTGTGTATCACCGCGAAGCGCGACCAGGCGAACAGAAAGCCCAGGCGCTGGCCATAGGCGCGGCGCAGAAAGTGATAGTCGCCACCGGCATCGGGAAAGGCCGCGGCCATCTCGGCAAAGCACAGCGCGCCCACCAGGGACAGCAGGCCGCCGAAGGCCCAGGCCAGGTAGAGCTGCGCATCGCTGGCCAGCGCGCCGGCCACCATCGGCGAGGTCTTGAAGATGCCGGCGCCGATCACCATGCCGACGCAGACGGACACGGCGTGGCGCACATCGAGGCGGCGCTCGGGCAGGGCGATGATCGAAGATTCGGGCATGGAGCGCGATGCGACGCCGCCCGGCGGCTGCGGGCTCAGTGCTTGTGGTCGCTATGGCCGTCGTGCTTGGCGGCCGCCGCACCCAGCGCGCGCACCTGGGCCTTGACCTCGACCGTCTCGCGCTTGCCGGCCTTGTCCTCGAACACCAGGGTCAGCGGCAGCGTGTCGCCGACCTTCACCTGCTGCTTCAGGTCCATCAGCATGATGTGATAGCCGCCGGGCTTGAGCTCGACGCTCTTGCCGGCCGGCAGTTCCAGTGCCGGGATCTGGCGCATCCTCATCACGTTGTTGTCCATCGCCATCTCATGCAGCTCGACGATGGGCACGGCGCTGGAGCTGACCGAGACCAGGCGGCTGTCCTTGGCGGCGCTCAGCTGCATGAAGGCGCCGGTGGCTTTCTGCTGCGGCACGGTGGCGCGCACCCAGGCTTCCTTGATGGTGACCTGGGCCGAGGCCGAGGCCATCAGAGCGGTGCCCAGACCGAGGGCAATCAGCGAGGAGGTGAACAAACGCATGGCAGGAGATTCCGGGTTGGCGAGAAGGCACGCGGGCGTGCCGAGGCATTCTAGTGTTCGACTGAAGGCCGGGCCTGACTCGCAAAGCTGGCAGACTGCGCGGCAATGAAATTGCTTTTGCGCTGTTCTCTCTACATTTTGTGCGCGCTGTCGCTGACGGCCTTGCTGGCCGTGGCGCTGGCGCTGCAGACCGCGCCGGCCGTGCCCCAGCCGCCGGCGATCTCGGCCGCCGATGTGGCCAAGGCCCGCAACTTTCTGCGCCGCAACGACCCGCGCCTCGGGCCGCCGGGCGCGCTGCGCTCGGTCCAGGTGTCGGAGGCCGAGCTGGCGCTGTTGCTGAACTATCTGTCCAGCCGCCACCCGCAGCTGGCGGCCCGGCTGAGCCTGCAGGACGGCCATGCGCTGGCCCGCGCCAGCCTGGCGCTGGGCGGACCGTTCTGGCTCAATGCCAGCGCGCGCCTGGTGCCCAACGGCGGCCTGCCGCGCATCGTGGACCTGCGCCTGGGCCGGCTGCCGCTGCCTGACTGGCTGACCGCGCTGCTGCGCGAGCGGGCACTGGCGCGCGTCGCGGCCTTCGAGGAGGCGCGGCTGCTGCGCCAGATGATCAAGCATGTGGCGCTGGAGCACGGCCGGGTGCAGCTGGCCTATGAATGGCATGCCGACAGCTACCGCCGCATGCTGGACTCGCTGTTGCCGGCCGCCGATCAGGCGCGGCTGCGCGTCTATTCGGACCGGCTGGTGCAGCTCGCCGCCAAGCAGCCGGGCCCGGTGTCGGTGGTCGCGCTGCTGACGCCGCTGTTCCAGCTGGCCGCCGAGCGCACGGCCGCCGGCCAGGACGCGGCGTCCGAGAACCGCGCCGCGCTGCTGAGCCTGGCCGCCTATGCCAGCGGCCAGGGCCTGGGCCGGCTGGTGCCGGCCGCGCGCGGCTGGCCGCAGCCCCGGCCGCTGGAGGTGCAGCTCTATGGCCGGCCCGATTTCCCGCTGCATCTGCTGATCTCGGCGGTGCTGGCGGCCGAAGGCGGCGGGCCGCTGGCCGATGCCGTGGGCATCTACAAGGAGCAGGCCGATGTCCGCGGCGGCAGCGGCTTCAGCTTCAACGACATCGCCGCCGACCGGGCCGGCAGCCGGCTGGGGCTGCTGGCCGTGCAGCGCCCGCAAG
Source organism: Paucibacter sp. XJ19-41 (assembly GCF_028462495.1). Classification (NCBI taxonomy): domain Bacteria; kingdom Pseudomonadati; phylum Pseudomonadota; class Betaproteobacteria; order Burkholderiales; family Sphaerotilaceae; genus Roseateles; species Paucibacter sp. XJ19-41. The sequence continues at coordinate 53,421 of NZ_JAQOWX010000017.1, read as the reverse complement.
CGCTGCAGCAGCGCCTGGCCGCCGGCCTCAGCGAGGCCGAGCTGCTGCCCGATGTCTCCGATCTGCCCGAATTCCTCAGCGCCGCCGAGTTCCGCAAGCAGTACGGCGGCCCCGAGGCGCCGGCCTACCGCGCGATGATGGCCAGGATAGAGGCGCTTTTGGATGACAAGCCCTTGTTGCCCTAGGCAAGTCCCGTCCCCGATACTGCCCGGCAAACAAGCATAGAACCCAGGCCTAGCGTATGTCGTCTGCCGCGCGTCCCGACCCCGCCCCCGAGGCGCCCCACCCGCTGGGCGACGAGCGCGCCAGCTATGCCGCGCTGATCGACCACATCCCGCAAAGCGTCTTCATCAAGGATGCGCAAGGCATCTACCAGGCCGTCAACAAGCATTACGCGATGCGCTTCGGCCGCACGCCGGCCGAGATCATCGGCCGCGACGACTACGCGCTGCATCCACGTGAATGGGCCGACAAATACCGCGCCGACGATGCCCGGGTGATGGCGCGCGGCGAGGTCGAGGCCTTCGACGAGCAGGATGTGCACGAAGGCATGGACAGCACGGTCCACACGATCAAGACGCCCATCTTCGACGCCCAGGGCCGGGCGGTCGGGGTCTGCGGCATCTTCTGGGAGGTCGGTGAGCAGCGCGAGCTGGAGCGCCGGCTCAAGGACAGCGAGGCCACGCTGCGTGCCATCTACGACAAGGCGCAGGAAGGCATTCTGGTGGCCCGGGTGGCCGACGGCCGGCTGCTGATGGCCAATCCGGCCTGCTGCCGCATGCTGGGCTATACCGAGGCCGAGATGCTGGCGCTGACGCCGCCCGAGCTGCATCCGCCCAATGCGATACCGCGGATGCGCCAGGTGATGGCGCGCATCGAGCGGGGCGACTTCAGCCTGGCCCAGGAGCTGGCGTTCCGGCGCAAGAGCGGCGAGGTCTTCTACGCCGATGTCAGCCCGATGCTGGTGACCCTGCAGGACCAGCAATGCCTGCTGGCGGTGCTGCGCGATGTCACCGAGAAGCGGCTGGCGCGCGATCAGCTGGCGCGCAGCGAGGCCTTGCTGGCCGAGGCCCAGACCATGGCCCATCTGGGCAACTGGAACTACGACGTCATCAGCGGCCAGTCGACTTGGTCGGACGAGGAGTTCCGCCTGTTCGGCTTCACGCCCGGCCTGGTGCGGCCCAGCCTGGACCTGGCGCTGCAGGTCGTGCATCCGGACGACCGCGAGCGCCTGCGCGCCACCGTCGAGCGGCCGCTGTTGCCGGGCCAGACGCCGTCCTACCGCATCGAGTTTCGCGTGCTGCGCCCCGACGGCGAGCGGGTGCTGGAGGAGATAGGCCGGGTTCAGCATGACGCGGCCGGGCAGCCCCTGCGCCTGTTCGGCACCACCATGGACGTGACCGAGCGGCGCCGCGCCGCCCAGGCCCTGGCCGACAGCGAGCAGCGCTTCCGTCTGCAGATCGAGCTGGCGCCCGAGGCCATCATGATGTTCGACGCCGATGCCGGCTGCTACTGCGAGGTCAACGAGAACGCGGTGCGCCTGTTCGGCCTGCCGCGCGATCAGCTGATGGGCTGCAGCCCGGGCCAGCTGAGCCCGCCGACCCAGCCCGACGGCCGGCCCAGCCTGGCGGCGGCCCAGGGCTGGATGCGCCAGGCCCTGGACGGCGGCAGCCCGGTGTTCGAATGGACGCACAGACACAGCAGCGGCCGCGACGTGGCCTGCGAGGTGCGGCTGGTGCGCATGCCGGCGGCCGGCCAGCGCCTGATTCGCGGCAGCATCACCGACATCACCGCGCGCAAGCAGGCCGAGCGGGCGCTGCAGCAGCTCAACGAGGAGCTGGAGCAGCGCGTGCTGGACCGCACCGCCGAGCTGCTGCAGGCCAAGCAGGAGGCCGAGCGGGCCAATGCCGCGAAGAGCGACTTCCTCTCGCGCATGAGCCATGAGCTGCGCACGCCGCTGAACGCCATCCTGGGCTTCGGCCAGCTGCTCGAGCTGCAGCTGCGCGAGCCCGGGCAGACCGACTATCTGCGCGAGATCCTGAAGGCCGGCGAGCATCTGCTGGACCTGATCAACGAGGTGCTGGACCTGGCGCGCATCGAGTCCGGCAAGTTCGCGGTGGCGCCCGAGTCGGTGGCGCTGGCGCCGCTGCTGGCCGACTGCCTGTCGCTGCTGCGCCCGCAGGCCCAGGCGCGCGCCATCCGCATGCAGGCCGAGCCCGGCGCCGAGGCGCTGCTGGTCTGGGCCGATCCGGTGCGGCTCAAGCAGGTGCTGCTGAACCTGCTGTCCAACGCGATCAAATACAACCGGCGCGAGGGCTGGGTCACGATAGGCAGCCGGACGCTGGGCGGGCGCTTGCGGCTGACGGTGGCCGACAGCGGCGTCGGCCTCAGCGCGGAGCAGCGCGCGCGGCTGTTCGTGCCCTTCGAGCGGCTGGCGGCCGACCAGGCCGCGATCGAGGGCACGGGTATCGGCCTGGCCATTGCCAAGCGCCTGGTCGAGTTGATGGAGGGCCGCATCGGGGTCGAGAGCCGGCCCGGTGTGGGCAGCGAGTTCTGGATCGAGCTGCCGCTGGCGCAGGGCTCGCAGGCACTGCCCCTGCCCGCATTGGCACCGGCGCCGGCCCTGCCGCCCGACAGCGCGCCGAGCTGGCGGCTGCTGTGCATCGAAGACAACGCGGCCAATCTGCATCTGGTCGAGAGCATCGTCGCGATGCGGCCCGGCATCGAGCTGCTGAAGGCGCTGGGCGCGCACGGCGGCCTGGCGCTGGCGGCCGAGCAGCGGCCGGCGCTGATATTGCTGGACATCAATCTGCCCGAGCTCGACGGCTATGCGGTGCTGCAGCGCCTTCGCGCCGACCCGGCCACCCGCAGCATCCCGGTGGTCGCGGTCAGCGCCAATGCCAAGCCGGAGGATCTGGCGCGCGGCCGGGCGGCGGGCTTCGACGACTATCTGACCAAGCCGCTGGATGTGGCGCGTTTCCTGAGCCTGCTCGACAGCCTCGGTCCGGCCTGAGCGCCACGGCGACCATGACCCGTGCCCGCTGCACGCGCTGCCTGCGCCCGCAAAGCCATTGCATCTGCGCGCTGGCCGCGCCGGTGGACAACGCGCTGGAGCTGCTGATCCTGCAGCACCCGCTGGAGGAGCGCCAGGCCAAGGGCACGGCGCGGCTGCTGCATCTGTGCCTGGCACGCAGCCGGCTGCTGGTCGGCGAGGTCTTCGAGCCGGCCGAGCTGGCGCCGTTGCTGGACGGCGCGGTGCTGCTCTATCCGCAAGACCCGGCGCGGCCCGGGCCGCCGCTGCCGGCCGCGCCGAGCCGGCTGATCGTGCTGGACGGCACCTGGCGCAAGAGCCGCAAGATGCTGGCGCTGAACCCGCTGCTGCAGACCCTGCCGCGGCTGAGCTGGGAGCAGCCGCCGGCCTCGCGCTACGCGGTCCGCAAGGCCCAGCGCGCACATCAGCTCTCAACCCTGGAGGCGGCGGCCCTGGCCCTGGAGCAGCTGGAGGCCCGGGAGCAGCCGCCGCTGTGGCTGGCCTTCCAGCGACTGCTGGACGGCTTGGGCGCGCCGCAGGGGTAAGACCGGCCCTTGAGATGGGGGGGGTGGACCCGCTTCGCCGCGGCGCTATCCATCAGAATTGGGCAACGTCCATCCCTAGTTTGTCGGGCCTCATGAAACACTCGCGGCGCATCGCTGCCTTCGCCTCCGGGCTGGCCCTCTACAGCACCGCGGTGATGCTGGGCGGCTCGCTGGCCGGTCTGCGTCTGCCGCTGGGGCTGACCGCGCTGTGGGGGCATTCGGAAAGCCTGCCGCAGCTGCTGGCCGAGGCCACCGTCTATGCCCTGCCCATCTTTGCGCTGGCCCTGAGCTGGAGCTATGTGACGCTGCGGCCCTACCGGCGCGGCCGCTGGCCCGCCACCGCCTGGTGTCTGGGCGGCCTGGGCCTGGCCTGGCTGGCCTGGTTGTTGTACGGCGTGGTCTGCGCGGCCGAGACGACATCCCTGGTCGCCATGCCGCTGAGCACCTTGCTGCTGTCGCCACAGGTGCCGCCGCTATGGGGGCTGCTCAACGGGCTGGCGGTGCTGGTCGGGGTGCTGGTGGCGGGCGTGCTGGCCCGGCGCCATGTCCTGCTGCAAGGCCTGACGCGGCGCCGCTGAGCGGGGCGCCGGTGCACCGATCTGTGTCGCGGGCTCGCGGCCCTGGTGCGGTTTTTCCTCCGATCCACCCTCGCTGCCCCGGGGCGGCTCGATGGCCGGCTTCTTGCTATCAGACGGGCTCTCGCTGAGCAGGGGGGCTTCGACACTATGCAGTCTTTGCGGACTCTCGGTGCTTTCATCTCGGGACTGGCCCTGTGCAGCGTCGGCGGGCTGCTGAGCGTGCTGCTGACGCGCGGCCCCAGGCCCATCGGTCGTGGCAGCCTGCCGGACCTGCTGGCCGAGGCGGCCGTCTTTGCCTTGCTGCTGTTCCTGCTGGCGCTGGGCTGGAGCTATCTGACGCTGCGCTCGCACCGGCGCAGCCGGCGCCGCAGCACGGCCTGCTGCCTCTATGGCGTGGGCCTGGCCTGGCTGATCTGGCTGCTGTGCGGCGCCGCGATCCTGGCCGGAGACCCGCCCGAGCCGGACCTGCCCTCCGGCGAATGGCTGCAGGTCATCCTGATGCCCTTGCTGTGGGGGCTGCTGAGCGGCCTGGCGATGACCGCCGGTGTGCTGCTGGCGGCGCTGCTCGGCGAACGCCGCCTGTTGTCGCCGCCGCAGGGCTGAGCGGCGTGGCGGGCGCTAACGCAGCACCCAGGCGCAGCCGGCGATGCGCTCGGCCACATGGTCGAGAAAGCAGGCGATGCGGGCCGCCAGCTGGGTGTTGCGGTAATAGACGGCGTTGATCGGCTGCAGCACCTCCACCGTGTCCTTGATCAGCACCTGCACCAGATCGCCGCGCTCGCGATCGGCCTGGGTCATGAAGTCGGCCAGGCAGACGAGGCCCTGGCCGGCCAGCGCCAGCTGGCGCAGGGTTTCGCCGCTGGAGGCCTGCAGGCTGGGCGTGATGCGCAGCGCATCGCCCTGCGGGTGGCGCAGCGGCCAGTCGTTCAGGCTCTCCGGTTGCGCAAAGCCCAGCAGGCTCAGGCCGGCCAGGTCGGCCACCGTTCGCGGCCGCCCCACCGCCTTCAGATAGGCCGGGCTGGCCAGCACGCGCAGCCGGCTGCTGCCCAGCGGCCGCGCGTGCAGCGTGGAGTCGCGCAGCGCGCCGATCCGGAAAGCCACATCGGTGCGCTGCTCCAGCAGGTCGATGTTCAGCTCATCGCTGTTGAGCTCCAGCTCCAGCTCGGGATAGCGCGCACGCAAGTCACCCAGCAGCGGCACCAGCACATGCAGCATGAAGGGCGAGGCCGCATTGACACGCAGCCGCCCGGCCGGCTTCTGGCGGCGCTGGGCCAGCTGGTCCTCGGCCTCCTCGACCGAGTCGAGGATCTTGCGTGCCCGGCTCAGCAAGACCTGGCCCTCCTCGGTCAGCGCGAGCCGCCGCGTCGTGCGGCTCAAGAGGCTGGTGTCCAGCTTCTCCTCCAGCCGCGCCAGCGAGCGGCTGACGGCCGAGACGGTCTGGCCCAGGCGCTCGGCGGCGGCGGTGATCGAGCCGCCGTCGACCACGGCGACCAAGGTCTGCAATTCATCGAGTGTGGTCTTCATTCTTGAAGTTTATTCAAGAATCTATCGCCGGATCTGGGGTTTATCTGCAAAGGCGGCGCGGCCACACTGCGGCCACTTTCTTTCAAGCATCCCGGAGTTCCTCATCATGCCTCTTGCCCTCTGGGCGCTGACCCTCAGCGCCTTTGCCATCGGGACGACCGAGTTCGTCATCGTCGGCCTGATCCCGACGCTGGCCGCCGACCTCGGCGTCAGCGTGCCTTCGGCCGGCCTCTTGGTCAGCCTCTATGCGATGGGCGTGGCCATCGGTGCGCCGGTGCTGACCGCGCTGACCGGCCGCGTGCCGCGCAAGGCCTTGCTGCTGGGTCTGATGCTGCTGTTCACCGCCGGCAATCTGCTGGCCTGGCAGGCACCGGGCTATGAGAGCCTGATCGCCGCCCGCATCGTCACCGGCCTGGCGCACGGCGTGTTCTTCTCGATCGGCTCGACCATCGCCACCGGCCTGGTGCCCAAGCACAAGGCCGCCAGCGCGATCGCGACCATGTTCACCGGCCTGACCGTGGCCCTGGTGACCGGCGTGCCGCTCGGCACCTTCATCGGCCAGCACTTCGGCTGGCGCGCGACCTTTCTGGCGGTCGCCGCGCTGGGCCTGATTGCCTTTGTCGGCAGCCTGGTCTTCGTGCCCAGGAACATCGCGCACAGCAAGCCGGCCTCGCTGCTGCAACAGGCGGCCGTGCTGCGCGAGCCGCGTCTGCTGCTGGTCTATGCGATGACGGCGGTCGGCTACGGCGGCTCGTTTGTGGCCTTCACCTATCTGGCGCCCATCCTGCAGGACGTCGCCGGTTTCGATGCCAGCGCCGTCGGCCTGGTGATGCTGGCCTACGGTGTGTCGGTCGCAGTGGGCAATCTCTGGGGTGGCAAGCTGGCCGACCAGCGCGGGCCCATCGGCGCGCTGAAGATCATCTTCGCGCTGCTGGCCGCGGTCTTGCTGCTGCTGGCCTTCACCGCTGCATCCAAGCCGCTGGTGGTGCTGACCGTGCTGCTGTGGGGCGCGGTGGCCTTCGGCAATGTGGCCGGGCTGCAGGTCTATGTGGTGCAGCAGGCCGAGATCCACGCGCCGCGCGCCATCGATGTGGCCTCGGGCTTGAATATCGCGGCCTTCAATCTGGGCATCGCCGGCGGCGCGCTGCTGGGCGGCGAGATCGTCGCGCGCTGGGGCGTTCTGAACACGCCCTGGATCGGGGCCCTGGTGGTGCTGGGCGCGCTGGGCCTGACGGCCTGGAGCGGCGCCTTGGACAGGCGCAGCGGCTTTGCCAGCCCGTCGCGCGGCGGGGCGGCAGCGGTCGGCCACTGACATGAATCAAGGAACAACCATGAACAAAACCCTTCCTTCCTTCGGCCTCGGCACCTTCCGCCTGAAGGGTCAGGTCGTGATCGACTCGGTCACCACCGCGCTGGCACTTGGCTACCGGGCCATCGACACGGCCCAGATCTATGGCAACGAGGCCGAGGTCGGCCAGGCCATCGCCGAGAGCGGCGTGCCGCGCGAGCAACTCTTCCTGACGACCAAGATCTGGACCGAGCAGCTGGCCGGCGACCGGCTGATCCCAAGCCTCAAGGACAGCCTGGCCAAGCTGCGCACCGACTACCTCGATCTGACCCTGATCCACTGGCCCTCGCCGGGCGGCGCCGTGCCGCTGGCCGAGACCTTGGCGGCCTTGATGGAAGCCAAGGCGCAAGGCCTGACACGCCAGATCGGCGTCTCGAACTTCACGGTGGATCTGATGAAGCAGGCGATGGCCGTGGTCGGCGCCGAGCCCATCGCCACCAATCAGATCGAGCTGCATCCCTACTTGCAGAACCGCAGCGTCGTCGAGTTCGCGCGCAGCCAGGGCGTGCCCATCACGTCCTATATGACCCTGGCCTATGGTGCGGTGCTGAAGGACGAGCTGATCATCCGCATCGCCGCAGCGCACCGCGCCACGCCGGCCCAGGTCGTGCTGGCCTGGGCGCTGCAGCAGGGCTATGCGGTGATCCCGTCTTCGACGAAGCGTGAGAACCTGGCCAGCAATCTGCGGGCGCAGCAGCTGGTGCTGAGCCCGGACGAGATGGCGCAGATCGCGGGCCTGGAACGCGGCGGGCGCCTGGTCAATCCAGAGGGCCTGGCGCCGAGCTGGGACTGATCAGAACGATTCCCACTCGTCGGTGGTCGGCGCCGGGCTGGCCTTGGGCGCGGGAACCGGCGCAGGACGGGCGACCGGCTTCGGTGGTGCCGGCTTCCTCGCCGCCACCGGCGCGGGACGCGGCGCGCTCTTGGTGATCGGCTTCGGCGACGGCGCCGTGATGGCGGCCCTGGCCTGGAACTGCTGATCGACCTTGAAGACCGACACCACCTCGGCCAGCCGTGCCGACTGCTCACGCAGCGACTGCGCGGCGGCCGCCGATTCCTCCACCAGCGCGGCGTTTTGCTGCGTCATGTGATCGAGGTTGGTGACGGCCACATTGACCTGCGCGATGCCGTCGCGCTGCTCGGTGGCGGCCGAGGCGATCTCGCCGATCAGGTCGGTCACGCGCTTGACGCTGGTGACGATGTCCTGCATCGCGGTGCCGGTCTGCTCGACCAGCTGCGCGCCCGATTCGACCCGCTCCACCGAGGCGCCGATCAGGGTCTTGATCTCCTTGGCGGCCTCGGCCGAGCGCTGGGCCAGCGAGCGCACCTCGGCGGCCACCACCGCGAAGCCCCGGCCCTGCTCGCCGGCGCGCGCGGCTTCCACCGCCGCGTTCAGCGCCAGGATATTGGTCTGGAAGGCAATGCCATCGATGGTGCCGATGATGTCGCCGATCTTGCGCGAGCTCTCGGTGATCTGGGCCATATTGCTGACCACCTGCTCGACCACCTGGCCGCCGCGCACCGCAGCCTCGGCGGCCGAGCCGGCCAGCTGGTTGGCCTGGCGGGCGGTGTCGGCCGAGTGGCCGACCGTGGCCGTCAGCTCTTCCATCGAGCTGGCGGTCTCTTGCAGGCTGGAGGCTGTCTGCTCGGTGCGGGCGCTCAGGTCATGGTTGCCGGTGGCGATCTCGCTGGAGGCGGTGGACACCGACTCGATGCCCTGGCGCACCTCGCCGACCACGCTGCGCAGCTGAGCCACCATGCGCTCCATCGAGCCGAGCAGCAGGCCGAACTCGTCGCGCCGGCTCACATGCACCGAGGTCGTCAGGTCGCCGCCGGCGATCTGGTCGGCCGCCTGCATGGCCTGAGCCAGCGGCTGCTGGATCGAGCGCACCAGCCAGACCGCACCGGCGATCAGGCCGATCACGACCAGCGCGATCAACACGCCGGCGATGCGCACCGTGCTCTTGCGCTGCTCGGCCAGCTCCGCCAGGATCTCGGCCTTGGCGCGGACCTGCTCCTCGGCGAACTCGTTGAGTGATTTCAGATACACATCGACCGCCGGATTGAAGCGCGCGCTCAACTCCTGGGCGGCGGCGGCCGGATCGGTGGCCTTGATGCTGCGGATCTTGGCCAGTGATTCCAGCACGGTCTTGCGCTCAGCCGCGACCTTGTCCATCAAGGCCTTGTCTTTGTCGCTCAGCTCCATCGCCTCGATGGCTTTCTGGACCTTGCTGATCTCGCCGATGGTGGCGGGAATCACCTCCTTGAACAAGGCATCGACGGCCGGGTCGGTGCTGGCGGCCGTGGCTTGCACCCGCACGACATTGGTGGTGGTCAGGCCGGCCCAGCGCCTGGCGGCGTCGACCTTGGCGTCCATCGCGGCGGCCACGGCGGTGGTCTGCTCCTGCACCTTGCCGCTGCGTACCGCCGCGAAAGTGATCACCGCGATCAGCGCGACGATGACCGCGATCACCGAGGCCCAGAGGCGAAAAGCCACGCTGTGGCGACCCAGCGAACTCGCTGGCGATGGGGTCATGTCTTGCATGAAGGCTTCTCCGAAACGGGGTGGCGTGCTGACAAGCGATCCAGCGTAGTGGATCGCCGCCCGGGGCAGCCGTGGAAAAAGCCGGCTTTTAGGCGCTTTCAGCGCTCGGCCATGCTGGCCAGGTACTCGCACATGCGCTCACCCGCCGCCGACAGCCCGCCGGGCCGGAAGCAGACCGCGAAGCGCCGCTGCGCCCAAGCGTCGCTGAGCGCGATCAGACGCACGCCCCGTTCGAGATAGGCACCGCCGACCTGGCGCGGCACGACCGCGATGCCTAGATTGGCCGCGACGACGCGAAAGGCCGCATCGAAATTGGAGACGATGACGCGGTAATGCAGGCTGCCGCCGGCCTGGGCTGCGGCGCGCCTGAGCATCATGTGCACCGCGGTGGCCGGCTGCAGGCCCACATGCTCGTGCGCCAGCGTGTCGGCGAAGGCCAGCTTCTTGTGGCGCGCCAGCGGGTGCTCCGCATGCACGGCCAGCGCCAGCTCGTCGCGTCGGTATGGCCGGGTGGCCAGGCCTTCGAAGGCGATGCTGTCCCAGCAGACGCCCAGTGCCGCGCTGCCGTCGCGCACGATGCGCACCAGGTCGCGCGAGAAGCGCTCCTCGATATCGACCTTGATCAGCCGGTTCTGGGGCGCCCGCATGAAGGCGGCGACATCGTCCAGCAGGCGCTCGGCAATCGCCGAGGCGCTGGCGACCAGGCGCACATGGCCTTGCGTGCCGGCGCTGAAGGCGGCCATGTCCTGCTCGACCTGCTCCATCGTGAACAGCATGCTGCGCGCATGTTCCAGCAGGGCCTGGCCGGCCGGCGTCGGCAGCACGCCGCGCCGACCCCGCAGCAGCAGCGGCGTGCCCAGATCGGCCTCCAGCGCGGCAATGCGCTTGCTGATCGCCGAGGGCTCGATGTGTTCCTGCAGCGCGGCCTGCTTGATGTTCTGGTGTTCACAGACGGCCACCAGCAGGCGCAGGGTTTTCAGGTCGAGGTCGCGCATGTCTGGAATTCCGATTCGGCACTTCAGGGCTGACAACATACCACTTGTGAAGCTGCTGGGAATCTCTAGAGTCCGGGCATCAAGGAGACAAAACCGATGACAACCCAGACGGTGCAGATCCGCGAGGTCGGCCTGCGCGACGGCCTGCAAAGCATCCAGCGCGTGCTGCCCACCGCACAGAAGATCGAGTGGCTGCGCGCCGAATACGCGGCCGGCGTGCGCGAGATCGAGCTCGGTTCCTTCGTGCCGGCGCGGCTGCTGCCGCAGCTGGCCGATACCGGCGCGCTGCTCGACTATGCCAAGCGCGAGCTGCCCGGCCTGTTCGCCTCGGTGCTGGTGCCCAATCTGCGCGGCGCGGAGGCGGCGATCGCCGGCGGCGCCGACCTGATGATCCTGCCCTTGTCGGCCAGCGCGCTGCACAGCCAGGCCAATCTGCGCAAGAGCCCTGACGAGGTGGTTGCCGAGCTGGCCCGCATCCGCGCCGCCCGCGACGCGGCCGGCAGCCGGACGCTGATCGAAGGCGGCGTCGGCACGGCCTTTGGCTGCACCCTGCAGGGCCGGGTCGAGCCGGCCGAGGTGCTGCGCCTGATGCAGGCCTTGCTGGACGCCGGCGCTGACCGTGTCAGCCTGGCCGACACGGTGGGCTTTGCCGATCCGCGCGCGGTGCGCGAGCTCTGCGAGGCCGCGCGCAAGATCGCCGGCGAGCGCTTTTGCTGCGGCCATTTCCACGACACCCGCGGCCTCGCGCTGGCCAATGTCTGTGCGGCGCTGCAGGCCGGCGTGACCCGTTTCGACGCCTCGCTGGCCGGCATCGGCGGCTGCCCCCATGCGCCCGGCGCCAGCGGCAATGCCGCGACCGAGGACCTGGCCTTCATGCTGGCCAGCATGGGCTGCGAGACCGGTGTCGACCTGAACGCCTTGCTGGCCCTGCGCCGGCGCGTCGCCGGCTGGCTGGAGGGCGAGCCGCTGCACGGCAGCGTCTGGCGCGCCGGCCTGCCCAAGACCATGGATGTGAGAAGCGCATGACCGAAGAAGATCAACGACCGCTGCCGCTGGCCGGCATCCGCGTGCTCGAGTTCACCCATATGGTGATGGGCCCGACCTGCGGCATGATCCTGGCCGATCTCGGCGCCGAGGTCATCAAGATCGAGCCGCCCGGCGGCGACAAGACGCGGCGCCTGCCGGGCCTGGGCATCGGCTTCTTTCGCAGCTTCAACCGCAACAAGAAAAGTGTCGTGCTGGACATCCAGAGCGAGGCCGGCCGCGCCGCCGCGAAGGAACTGATCGCCGCCAGCGATGTGGTGCTGGAAAACTTCCGCCCCGGGCTGATGAGCGGCCTGGGCCTGGACTACGCAAGCCTGTCCACCACCCAGCCGGGCCTGATCTATGTCTCGCACAAGGGCTTTCTGCCCGGGCCCTACGAGCACCGCACCGCGCTCGACGAGGTGGTGCAGATGATGGGCGGTCTGTCCTATATGACCGGCCCGAAGGGAAGGCCGCTGCGGGCCGGCACCTCGGTCAACGACATCATGGGCGGCATGTTCGGCGCGATCGGCGTGCTGGCCGCGCTGCGCGAGCGCGAGGCCACCGGCCGCGGCCAGGAGGTGCAGAGCGCGCTGTTCGAGAACTGTGTGTTCCTGTCGGCCCAGCATATGCAGCAGTTCTCGATGACCGGCGAGCCGCCGCCGCCCATGCCCTCGCGGGTCTCGGCCTGGAGCGTCTACGACGTCTTCGGCCTGAAGGACGGCGAGCAGCTCTTCATCGGCGCGGTCAGCGACAAGCAATACCTGACCCTGTGCCGTCTGCTGGAGCGCCCCGACCTGGCCGCCGATCCGGCACTGCAGACCAATGCCCAGCGCGTCGCTGTGCGCCCGCAGCTGCTGGAACAACTCGGCGAGAGCCTGAAGACGCGCGAGATCGGCGAGCTCAGCGCCGCGCTGGAGGCCGTGGGCCTGCCCTATGCCCCCATCATGCGGCCCGAGCAGCTGCTGGACGACCCGCATCTGCGCGCCAGCGGCGGGCTGGCGCCGATGCAGACGGAGGATGGCGGTTCCACCGATGTCGTGCTGCTGCCGCTGCTGATGGGCGGGCGCCGGCCGGGGGTGCGCATGCCGCTGCCCGGCATCGGCCAGCATACCGACGAGATTCTTGCCCGCCTGAAAGCACCGATCACCTGACGCTCGCCCGACACAACAACAACCGGAGACAAAAACCATGAGCTTGCTCAACCGCCGCGCCCTGGTGGCGCTCGCTGCCCTCCTCGCTGTCGGCGGCGCCCATGCCGACGGCGCCACCGACAAACCGCTGCGCCTGATCCTGCCGGTCGGTGCCGGCTCGGGCGTGGACACCATCATCCGCGCCGTCACGCCGGCGCTGTCCAAGGCGCTGGGCGGCCAGGCGGTGGTGATCGAGAACCTGCCGGGGGCCGGCGGCATCACCGGCACCGCCGCCCTGGTCAAGGCCGTGCCCGATGGCCTGACCCTGGGCGTGGTCTCGAACAACCATGTGGTCAGCCCCAGCGTCTACAAGAAGATGCCCTTCGATGCGCTGAACGACATCACGCCCATCATGGTGGTGGGCGCGACGCCTTTTGTGCTGGTCGTCAATCCATCCAAGCTGCCGGCCACCAACGTCAAGGAACTGGTGGCCTTGCTGAAGGCCAAGCCCGATGTCTACAACTATGCCTCCTCCGGCAACGGCACCATCCTGCATCTGGGCGCCGAGATGTTTGTCGACGAGGCCGGCGTCGTGATGCGCCATATTCCCTACAAGGGCGTCGGCCCCATGGTGGCCGACCTGATCGGCGGCCAGGTCGACCTGGGCGTGCTGTCACTGCCCTCGATCCAGGGTCATCTGAAGAGCGGGGCCTTGCGCGCCATCGGCATCGGCAGCGCCGCGCGGGTGCCGGCCGCGCCCGAGATTGCCACCGTGGCCGAGCAGGGCCTGCCGAACTATGCGATCGAGGGCTGGTTCGCGGTGGTCGGCCCGGCCCGGCTGCCGCCGGCCCAGGTCAAGCGCTTCCACGCGGCGTTCACGGCGGCCTTGGCCGCGCCCGAGGTCCGCGAGGCGATGGCCAGGCAGGGCAATGTGATCAACCCGACGACGCCGGAAGCGGCCGCCAGCTTCTTCCGCAGCGAGCAGGAGCGCTACGCCAAGCTGGTCAAGAAGGCCGGCATCAGCCTGGACTGAGTCGCCGTGCGCCGGCTCAGCCGCTGCTCGCCAGCGTGCAGCGCTGCGCGCTGTCGGTGGGGCAGGGGCCGACCCAGCGCAGCCGGGTGGTGCCGCCCGGCGGCAACGGCGCGCGCAGGGTCTGCATCTGGGCGCGTTCCGGCGTCAGGCCGGCCAGCGCGATCCAGGCGCCGGCGCTGTCCTGGTATTCCAGCGCGTAGGCGCTGCCCGGGCGCAGCGCGCGGGTGCTGATCAGGTACTGGCCGCCGTCTATCGTGAACGAAGGCGCGTCGGCAAAGGGGCGGGCCAGCGGCTCGCCGACGAACAGGCCCTGGCCCGGCCATTGCACCGACTTCCAGTAGGCCTCGATCAGGCTGGCGCCACGGTAGTAATGGTCGATCAGCACCGAGGCGCGCGAGAACTTTTGCGTGAAGTTGCAGGGCTCCTCGACCGTGCCGTAGCTGGCCGTCGCACCCGCATCGAGCCAGGCGGTGACCGGCATCTGACCCCTGCCGTCGGGCAGATGGCCGCCGAAGGAGGTCAGATGGTCGGCCACCGCGCCAGGGCGGAAGCCGTTGCCGGCAAGACCCGGCACCCGGCTCAGGCCGGTGAAGTAGAACAGCACATTGCTGCGGCCGTCGAGGCTGTCGCTGCCGCTGTCGGCCGCATTGTCGAGATACTCCAGCCGCAAGCGGCCGGCCCAGGCGGCGGGCAGCGCCAGATAGTCGGGGTAGCGCACGCTGCGGGCCGCGTCGCTGCTGCGCAGCAGATAGCCGTCGCCGCCGGGCTGGCTGGCGTCGGCGGCCAGGCCGCGAGCGATCAGGGCCTGGGCGGCCTCCAGCGTGCGGGCGCCCAGCATCATGGCCGGCCGGATGCGGTGATCGCTCCAGGGCCGGCGCGACTCCGAGTCATACAGCGGCGAGGCGGCGGTGGCGCCGCAGCGGTTCGAGCAGTAGCGCTCATCGAAGCCCAGGGCCAAAGCGCTGGTGATGCTCATCGAGCAGCTGGGGCCGGCCACCCGCGAAGGGGCGGTCCAGGTCAGCAAGCTCGCTTGCGCGCTGCCGGGCAGCCTGGCGTCGATCTCGGCCTTCAGCAGCGCGAAGTCGGCCGCCGAGATGACATCGGAGCGGCTCGGCAGCCGCAGCCGTATCAGCTGGCTCGCCGCCAGGCCGCGTGCCGTCTGGTAGTGGCTGGCGATGGCCTCGGACAAGGTATCGCCCTCGGCGACCAGCACCGCCAGCTCGGCCGCGCTCAGCGCGGTGCTGGGCAGGCTCAGCGTCGGCACGGGCGGTGCGGCCACAGGGGGGGCGGTATCGCCGCCGGAGCTGCCACCGCCGCAGCCGGCCAGCAGCAGGGTCAGGGCCATGATCGGTGAAAAACGCATGCAGCGATCTTTCCATGCGCCGCCGCCGGCCAAGCCCGGAAAAAACCCATTCCGGCGACCGCGCTTGTCGGCATCCACACCACGCCGAGCGCCGCAAATTTGCGCGATCCCCGCCGGGATCGTCGCGATGGGTGCGTGTCAGAAAAATGACATCTTCATGCTTGAAGGCATTGATCGGAACAGTGAGCGCCTGCTCACGCACCAAAAAAGAGCTTTGTCACAAGTGAAAACCCCAAGTGCGTGCATGGCTTTGAATCCCTACATTCCATCTCACTCGATGCAGTCGTTGTGCGAACAGCGGCTGCTAGGCGGGGCTGAGGAGACAAACAAAGCAAGCAATTCAAAGCAATTCGAACGATTTCAGTGACACTGTCACCATTCGCGGGCACCTTGATGGTGCCCGTTTTATTGTTGCCGTCCGGAATCACGTCGCATGCTTGAGCTTGTCACCGTCGCCCTGGCCTCCCTGCTGGCCGGTTTTGTCGATGCCGTGGTGGGCGGCGGCGGGCTGGTGCTGGTGCCGGCGCTGTTCAGCGTCTTTCCGAGCGCCGCGCCGGCCACGCTGTTCGGCACCAACAAGGGCGGCGCGATCTGGGGCACGGCCTGGGCCACGGCGCAGTTCGCGCGCCGTGTCACCCTGCCCTGGCATGCCTTGCTGCCGGCCGCCGGTGCCGCGTTGCTGGGCAGTTTTGCCGGCGCCTGGTCCGTCACCCTGGTCGACCCCAGCGGTTTGCGCAAGGCGCTGCCGTTGATTTTGCTGGCGGTGCTGATCTACACGCTGGCCAAGAAGGATCTGGGGCGCGAACACGCACCGCGCCACAGCGGCGCCACCGAGGCCTGGCTGGCCAGCGCCATCGGGCTGGTGATCGGTTTCTACGACGGCTTCTTCGGCCCTGGCACCGGCAGCTTCTTCGTCTTCCTGTTCGTGCGCTTCCTGGGCTTCGACTTCTTGCACGCCTCGGCCAGTGCCAAGCTGCTGAACACAGCCACCAATGCCTCGGCCCTGCTGCTGTTCGCGATGAAAGGCCATGTCTGGTGGCATATCGCAGCGGTGATGGCCGTCACCAATGTGCTGGGCAGCCTCCTGGGCACGCGCATGGCCTTGAAGCATGGCGCGGGCTTTGTGCGCGGGATGTTTGTCGTCGTCGTCAGTGCGCTGATATTGAAGACGGGCTGGGATGCCTTCCTGCGCTGAGGCTTTGCATCGCGGCCCACCAGGCGTGTTCGGGCGCCGGCTTGTAGAGCAGGGCGTCCGGCGCCGGCCGTGCGCTGCAGCAGATCAGCCGCATGCCGGGATGGCGCCGGCGCAGCGCCGCCAGGCTTTGCAGATCGCCCCGGGGCAGGCTGGCCGGCTCGACGATCAATAGCGCGGGTTCGACGCCAAAGGTGTCGAGCGCCATGGCCTCGGCCAGTGACGCGGCCTGCAGGCAGTCATAGCCGCTCAGGCTCAGGCGCTCGCTGAGGGCCTGCCGGGCGCTGTCGCAGGCGTCGAGCACCAGGGCCAGGCCCTGGTCCAGCAGCGGCGCGGCGCTCAGGCCACGCAGTGCCGGCCAGTCGACCTGGGCCTCCTCGGCGCTCGGCGCGGGCATGCTGAGCTCGAAACGGCAGCCCTCGCCGGGCCGGCTGTGCAGCTCGAGGCTGCCGCCCATCGCGAGCACCGTCTGGCGCGCGATGCTCAGGCCTAGACCCAGGCCGGGAATGCCGTTGCTGGAGGCCGGACGTACAAAGGGCTCAAACAGCAGGGCCTGGTCGGCAGCGGCGATGCCGGGCCCGGTGTCCGCGACCGTCAGGCACAGCCGGCCCTCGCGATAGTCGGCGCCCAGCGTGATCTGGCCATCGCGGGTGAACTTGGCCGCATTGGAGAGCAGATTGAACAGGGCCTGGCGCAGCCGCTTGGCGTCTAGCTCGAGCACGCTGGGCAGTTCCGGCGCCAGCCGCAGGCGCAGCCGGTTGCCATTGCTGCGTGCCAGGCCCTGGGCCTGCTGGTGCAGCTCCAGCAGCAGGCCGTGCAGATAGCAGGGCGCCGCCAGCACCTCGGGGGCGGCGCTGGCCGTCGGCGCGCGGGCAAAGCGCTGCAGCTCGTCGATCATCTCCAGCAGCAGCTGGCTGCCATGCTCGATGGCACGCCGGTCCTGCTCGAAGCCGGCGTCGGGTTGCAGCCGCCGGGCCAGCTGCACCACCGAGGCCAGCGGCGCGCGCAGATCATGGCCCAGATAGCCCAGCAGCCGGCCCTTGGCGGCATCGCTGGCCTGGGCGCGGGCGCTGGCGGCCAGCAGCTCGCGGGTGCGCAGCTGCACGGCGCTCTCCAGCGCCACCTCATGCTGCAGGCGCTGGCGCCGCACGCGCTGCAGCATGGCCAGCAGCACCACCAGGCAGCCCAGCAGGCCGACAAAGGGCGGCGCGTAGTCGACCAGGCTGGAATGGGGCTGCCAGCCCAGCAGGCTGAACACCCGTGGCAGCAGCCCGATCAGGTGCAGGGCCACCGCCGCCCCCCAGGCCCAGGCCAGCGGGCGGCGCTGCCGCACCGCACGCACGCAGGCCACCGCCATCAGCAGGCCGAGGCCGCCATTGAGCAGGCTGGCCAGGGTGGTGCCCAGGCGGTAGTCGCCCCAGAAGCACAGGCCCAGGGCCAGCAGGTCCAGCAGGGCCAGCGCCTGCATGCCGCGATGCCAGCGCGGCTGGAACCGGGCCGTGTCGAGCAGCCGGGTCAGCGCGGCCAGCTCGAACAGATGGGCCAGCACCCCGAAGCTGCCCAGCGCCCGCACGGCCCAGTCGGTGGCCTGCGGCCAGAACAGCATGAAGGCGGTGCCGCGCATGCCGCTCTCGTAGAACACGAAGGCGCCCAGATAGAGCGCCACATAGGCGTAAGCCCGCTCGCGCTGGGCCAGGCCCATCAGCAGGGTGGCCACCATCAGCAGCAGCGCGAAGCCGATCACCATGCCGTCCAGCCACAGCCGGGTCTGCTCATGGTGCAGCAAGGCCTCGCGCGGCCACAGGCTCAGGTCCAGCGCGATGGCGCTGCGGCTGGCCACGCGCAGCCACAGGGTCTGGCGCTCGCCCGGCGCCAGCGCCAGCACGAAGGCGCTTTCACGCAGCGGCAGCTCGCGCGCGGCAAAGGGCTGGTCGGTGCCGGCCCGGCGCGGCAGCAGGCCGTCCGATGCGGGACCGGCCTGGTACAGGCTGACGCTTTCCAGCCTAGCCGGGCGCAGCAGCAGCCAGCGCAGCTGGGGCTCGCTGCCGGGGTTGTGCAGCTGCAGCCGCAGCCAGTAGGCCGCTGAGCTGTAGCCGGGGGTCAGGCGGCGCTCATCGACCGCCATCCAGGCCGATTCGGGCAGGGCTTGGATGGCCGCCGGCCCCTGGCTGGCGTCACGGTCGACATGCAGGCGCAGCGCCGAGTTCAGGGCCTGCGGCCCCGCGCCGGCCTCGGCCAGCGCCAGCCAGGGCTGCGGGGCGCTCAGGGCTGGGCCGCACAGCAGCAGCCACAGCAAGGCCGCGCCGCAGCGCCAAGCCTGGAACTTTCCGCGCATCAGGCGATCAGGCTGGGTTTGCGCAGCGATTCCCGGTAGTTCTGCGGGCTGCAGCCGTGCCGTTCACGGAAGGCGGTGGCGAAATTGCCCGGGTTGCTGTAGCCGACGCTGAAGGCGATGTCCTGCACGCTCATCAAGGTGTCGGCCAGCAGGCGCTGGCCGACGCGCACCCGCTCGTCGCTGATGAAGCCCGAGACGGTCTGCCCCAGGTGGTTGCGGAACAGGGCCAGCAGCCGTTTCTCGCTCATGCCCACCTGCTGGGCCACCAGGCTGACGCTCTGCAGCTCGGCCAGGTGGTCGCGGATATAGCGGATGGCGGTCTGCAGCAGCGGCTGTTCGGGATGGCGCGGCGCGCTGGTGTCGGCGGCATCACCGCGACCCTGGCGGATCTGCGCGGCGAGCTGCAGATGGACGCAGACCCGCGCCAGCACCTCCTCCGGGTGGAAGGGCTTGCAGATGTAGTCGACGGCGCCCAGCCTCAGGCACTGGGTGCGGAAGTCCGGGGCGCTGTGCGCGCTCAGGAACAGCACCGGGATGGCGGCGGTCAGCGGGTCGGCCTTCAGCAGGCGGCACAGGGCCAGCCCGTCCATATCGGGCAGCGTGATGTCCAGCAGTATCAGATCGGGCCGCAGCGCCTGGGCGCGCTGCAGGCCGGCCTGGGCGCTGGGCGCCAGCGCCAGCCGGTAGTCCGCACGCAGCAGCTGGGTCAGCCAGCGCAGCTCCTCGGGCACGTCGTCGATCAGCAGGATCAGGGGCGGCTCGGCGCTGGCAGCATCAGATACAAATTGAGACATAGTTCACGATTGTCGTTGAGCCGGCGTGACCGGCCTCAGCCCCCCGAGTGAGTGGCTGTGTCGCCTATCGCACGGCCGAAGCGCCGATAAACCCGCCGCCCGCCCCGCTTATCTGTTTCAGCAAAGAAGGCGGTGTTTTTGGCAAACCCCGCCCTCTTGCCGCCGCCCGATAAAGCCGCCATGTGTAACAGCGGAGGCTTTGATGGCGTCCAAGAAAAAGAAGTTCGTTCTGGCCGGCATGGCCCTGATCCCGATGGCCCTGGCGGCGGCGCCCGATGCCGGCCAGCTGCTCAATGAACAGCAGCGCCTGAACAGCGGCCCGGGCCGTCCGACCCTGCAGCGTCCCGCGGAGGCGCCGGCCACGGCGCTGGACCGGAACGCCGGCTTCAAGGCCTTGATCAGCCGGGTGCGCTTCAGCGGCGCCGAGGGTCTGGCCGATGCGGCCGAACTGCAGGCCTGGGTGGCCGGCGCGCTGGGCCAGCGCCTCAGCCATGCCGAGCTGCAGGCGCTGGCCGGCCGGGTGACGAGCCGGCTGCAGGCCAAGGGCTTCATGTTGGCCCGGGCCTATCTGCCGCGCCAGGACCTCAGCGAGGGCGAGCTGGAGATCGCGGTGCTGGCCGGGCGTCTGGAGTCCGGGCCGCAGCGGGTGCAGCTGGGCAATCGCAGCCCGGTGGCCGATGCCCAGCTCCATGCCATCGCCCAGGCGGCCCTGCCGGCCGGCCCGGTGCGCGGTGAGGACCTGGAGCGCGCCCTGCTGCTGATCAACGATCTGGCCGGCGTCAGCGCCCGCTCCAGCCTGGAGCGCGGCAGCGAGCCCGGCAGCAGCCGGCTGCTGATCAAGGCCGAGCCGACCGCGGCGCTGCGCGGCAATGTCAGCCTCGACAACTTCAGCAACCGCTACACCGGCGCGGCCCGCGCCAGCGCGCTGCTGAGCCTGGCCAACCCGCTGCAGCGCGGCGACAGTCTGGGCCTGTCGCTGAGCGCCAGCACCGGCAACAAGGCGGCCAGCGCCAGCTATCTGCTGCCGCTGACGCCCCAGGGCCTGCGCCTGAGCCTGGGCGCCTCGCTGCTGGCCTACAAGATCGGCGCCGAGCTGAAGGCGCTGGACCTGCATGGCCAGGCGCGCAGCGTCGGCGCCGGGCTGAGCTACCCGCTGCAGCGCAGCCGGGCCGGCAATGTCTGGGCCCAGCTCGACATCGAGGCCAAGCAGCTCAGCGACGACAGTGCCAGCGGCAATCTGCGCGAGCGGCGCCTGCAGCGCCTGCAGTTCGCGCTGTTCGGCAACCGCTGGGACGAGCTGGGCGCCGGCGGCTCGACCGAGTGGTCGCTGGGCGGCAGCGCCGGCAAGCTCAATCTGGCCGGCAATGCGCTGGACCAGACCGTCGACGGCCTGACGGCCCGCACCCAGGGCGGCTACAGCAAGGCCTCGCTGCGGCTGGCCCGCACGCAGGCGCTGGATGCGGCCGGCGACTGGGCGGTCTATGGCTCGCTGAGCGCGCAGCTGGCCGGCGGCAATCTGGACTCCTCGGAGAAGTTCGGCCTGGGCGGCCCCGGCGGTGTGCGGGCCTATGCGGTCGGCGAGGGCAGCGGCGACGCCGGCTGGCTGGGCAGCGTCGAGCTGCGGCGCGAGTTCCGTGCCGGCGAGCGGCTGCGCGGCCAGGCCCTGGCCTTTGTCGACGGCGGCCGCGTCAGCCTGCATGCCTCGCCCTGGGCCGGAGCCCTGGCGGCGGGCAAACCCAATGGCTACCAGCTCGGCGGTGTCGGTCTGGGCCTGAATCTCTATGCCGAGCGCTGGCAGATGCGCGCCGCCTGGGCCCGTGCCGTGGGCGGCAATGCCGGCCGCCAGGCCAATGGCCTGGACGCCGATGGCCGCAGCGCGCGCTCGCGCCTGTGGCTGCAGGCCAGCCTGAACTACTGAGCGCAACCCCCACAACACCAGGAATTCCCATGAACTCATCGCTGAATCACACCTATCGACTGATCTGGAACGAGCGGACCCAGGCCTATGTGGCCGTGGCCGAGACCACCGCCGGCCGCGGCAAGCGCGCCTCGGGCGCGCTGCTGCTGGCCGGCCTGCTGGCCTGTGGCGGCGTGGCCGCCCAGAGCCCGGCGGCCCTGCCCAGCGGCGGCAGCGTGGTCGCCGGCCAGGCCCAGCTGAGCCAGAACGGCAGCCAGCTGAAGATCGACCAAGCCAGCCACAAGCTGGTGATGAACTGGAGCAGCTTCGACATCGGCAGCCAGGCCGAGGTGAAGTTTGTCCAGCCCGGCAGCGACAGCGTGGCGCTGAACCGCGTCACCGGCGGGGCCGCCAGCGCCATCTTCGGCAAGCTGCAGGCCAATGGCCAGGTCTGGCTGGTCAATCCCAACGGGGTGGTGTTCGGGCGCGGCGCCAGCGTCGATGTGGGTGGCCTGGTGGCCAGCTCGCTGGCGATCAGCGATGCCGACTTCCTGGCCGGCCGCAGCCGCTTCGAGGCCGGTACGGTGGCGGGCGCGGTGCGCAACGAGGGCGGGCTGCGTGCGGCCGAGGGCGGCGTGGTGGCGCTGATCGCGCCCCAGGTGGAGAACAGCGGCAGCATCCAGGCCCCGGGCGGCAGCGCGCTGCTGGGCGCGGGCGCCGCGGTCAGCCTGGACTTTGCCGGCGACGGTCTGCTCAGCCTGACGGTGGAGCGCGCCGCGCTGGACGCCCATGTGGCCAATAGCGGCAGGCTCAGTGCCGGCCTGGTGCAGCTCAGCGCGGCGGCGGCCGGTGCGGTGCGTGCCAGCGTGGTGAACAACGAGGGAGTGATCGAGGCCCAGGGCCTGAGCCAGCAGGGCGGGCGTATCGTGCTGGACGGCGGCGCGCAGGGCGAGGTTCATGTCGGCGGCCGGCTGGACGCCAGCGGTGGCCAGGGCGGACGTATCCAGGTAACCGGCGAGCACATCCGGCTGGACGGTGGCGCGACGCTGGACGCTAGCGGCGCGGCCGGTGGCGGGCAGATCCATGTGGGCGGCGGCTGGCAGGGCAAGGACGCCAGCCAGCGCAATGCCACGACGGTGACGGCCGAGGCGGGCGTGACGGCGCGCGCCAATGCGGGCCGGCAGGGCCAGGGCGGCGAGGTGGTGTTCTGGTCGGACGACGCGACCCGCTTCGCCGGCACGATCGAGGTGAAGGGTGGCAGCCAGGGCGGTGACGGCGGCCGCGCCGAGGTGTCGGGCAAGCAGACCTTGAACTACAGCGGCCGTACCGATGCCCGGGCCGCCAAGGGTCGCACCGGTGATCTGCTGCTGGACCCGGCCTCGCTGGAGATCCGTGGTGGTGGCAGCGGTTCCGGCGCCATCGGGGGCTCCGTGGTCTACGAGAAGGACCTGGAGGCGCAGACGGCCAATATCGTGCTGGAGGCGACCAACAACATCACCTTCAAGGATCTTCGTGCCACCGGCAGCACGGACGGCGTGCTGGACCTGGCCGACGGTGTCAGCTTCACGGCCGTCGCCGGGCGCGGTGGGCGGATGAGCGCGGACCCGGGGGACAAGATCGGCGTCATCCGCTTCGAGCAGAAGAACGACACCCTGCGCGTGAACGGCAATGCCGGCATCCTGCTGATCGCGTCGAACTGGAATTCTGGCGGGGCCGACAGCATCAATGGCGGCAGTGCCTCGGTGATCAATGTGCCCCACCTGGTCGCGAGCGGTGCCGGCAGCAACCCTGCTGGCGCATTGCGGAACTACGACCTGGGCAGCGCGACCCCGGGCAGCGTCGATGCCGGCACCATCACGGTTTTCGGCGCGAATGGCATCACCATCGGCGGCAGCGTCTCCACCCAGGGCGGTTATGTGCGGCTGTGGGCCGATGCCGATTCTGGCACGGGCGGCGCCTTCACTCTGAATGCACCGATCAGCTCTGCGGGTGGCAATGTCTATCTGGCGTCCGGCCACGGCGGCATCACGATGAACGGGCGGATCGATGTTGACAGCGGACGTGTCTTCTTTGATCGCGAGACCGGCACCTACCCGGGTGGCAGAGGTCCGAACGGCCCCAAGACCCTGGCGGGTGAGATCCATGCCAGCGGCGACCTGGATGTCAACACCGCCTTCACGATGAAGGGCGGCGCCAGCATCTACACCGACGGCATCATCCGCTTCGGCAATGTGGGCGTGAGCCTGGACACCGGTACCGGCACCCTGACCCTGCGTGCCAGCGGCATCGACTGGGGCGGCGCCACGCTGAACAACCTCAGCACCGCTTCGCTGCGTCTGGAGCCCCATGACAAGGCCACCAATATGGTGCTGGGCGATGCCGGCGGCTTTGCCTCGGCCGCCACCCTGGCGAAGCTGCCCGGCGTCAAGAACCTGATCATAGGCCGTGAGGACGGCACCGGCACCATCAGCGTGGCCGGCGACTTCAGCTTCAATGCCAGCGGCCATTTCGAGATGGTCAACAAGACCGTGGACATCACGGCCGGCACCCTGACCAATACCGGCGGCGGTCTCACGCTGACCGGCGATACGGTCCATATCAGCAAGGCCGTGACGGCCAACGGTGGCACCGGCAAGGTGACGATACGCCAGATGAAGGCAGCCAACGAGCTGCACCTGGGCACGGGCCTGGACAGCGCCGCGACCGGTCAGATCAATGCCGCGACCTTGGCGATAGGCCGTGTCGATGGCGGCAATCTGGTCTTCGACGGCGACATCAGCACCACCGCCAGCTCGGTGCATCTGATGAGCAGCGCGCGGGTCGAGGGCATCAACGGCGGCGTGGCGGCTGCCAATCTGGCCATCACGGCCGGCGGCGGCGCCGAGATCAGCAACGCCAGCTTTGACTTCAACAAGCTGGCGCTCAAGGTCGGCGGCGACACCACGATTGCGCCGAACCGCATCGGCAGCTTCGGCCTGGGCACGGTGGACGGCCTGGCCGGTTTGGAGATCATGGCCGGCAGCGCGCCAACGGTGAACCTGAGGGCCCAGCAGACCCTCGGCGTCAACGCGCCGATCAAGTTCAACAACAGCGCCGCGACGCTGAACCTGCGCGGCGCTCAGCTGAACGCCGCCGACGCCAGCACTCAGCTGTCGGGGCAGGCTGCCGCGACCATCAGCTACGACACGCCGGATGCCAACTCGCTGATCTTC
This sequence comes from Paucibacter sp. XJ19-41, assembly GCF_028462495.1. Lineage (NCBI taxonomy): Bacteria > Pseudomonadati > Pseudomonadota > Betaproteobacteria > Burkholderiales > Sphaerotilaceae > Roseateles > Paucibacter sp. XJ19-41. The sequence goes on along the minus strand of NZ_JAQOWX010000017.1, from coordinate 28,873 downwards.
TTCGGTGGCGGCGGCCTGAGCCAGAGTTCGCTGGCCCGCTTCAATGGCGTCAAGAAGCTGGTGATCGGCAGTGACCGCAACACGCTGGAAGCGATGGGGGACCTGAGCCTGGCCGTCGGTGAGCTGGAGATTCGCGGCCGCGAGCTGCGCACCGACCATGCCATCGCCAACCAGGGCCATGTCCGTCTGCATGCCCAGAACAGCGCGCTGGCCCTGAAGGGCGCCGTGACGGCCACCGGCAGCACGCTGGCGCTGAGTACCGGCGGCGGCCAGGCCATCAGCGCGAGCGGCGTGCTGACGGCAGCCAAGCTGGCGCTGCGCAGCAACGGCGACGCCGCGCTGAACACGAGCAGCCATCAGCTGGGCGAGCTGGCTGCCGAGGTGGCCGATCTGAAGCTGACGAACGGGCGGGCGCTGACCGTCGGCACGGCGGACGGTCTGGCGGGCGTGACGGCTTCCAAGACCGTGGACATCCGCCTCCGCGGTGCCGGCGCCGATCTGGTGCTGGACCAGGCGGTTCGTGCCGGCAATGCCGGCAATGCGGCCAGGCCGCTGCTGCTGGCCGCCGGGGGCAATTTCCACAACCGCGCCGGCAGCGCCGCGCTGAGCGCCGGCGGCGGCAGCTGGGAGGTCTATTCGGCCGACCCTGGGCTGGACACGGTCGGCGGCCTGAGTCCCGACTTCAAGCAGTACAAGGCCAGGGCCGGCGACGCTGTGCTGGGCACGGGCAATGGCCTGCTCTACAGCAAGACCGCCCAGGTGGTGGTGGGCCTGTCGGGCGCGATCAGCAAGGTCTATGACGGCAATACCTCGCTGACGCTGCGCGACGAGCAGATGAGCGTCAGCGCCGGCATTGATGGCGACATCGTCAGCGTCAAGGACGGCGTGGCCGAGTTCGCCGACAAGAACGTGGGCAACAAGGCGGTCCATGTGAAGACCGCCACGATCACCGCGCGCAATGGCGCCGTGCAGGTCTATGGCTACGAGATGGTCGCCGAGTCCTGGGCCGGCGACATCAGCCGCAAGACCATTTCGGTCAGCGGCGGTGGCGTGACGGCGGCGTCCAAGGTGTATGACGGCAACCGCACGGCCACCGTCAATGGCAGCGCCGCGCTGACGGGCCTGGTCGGCAGCGATGCTGTCGGCGCCAACTTCAGCGGCTCCTTCGCCGACAAGAATGTCGGCGTCGGCAAGACCGTTCTGGCCAGCCTGGCGCTGACCGGGACCGATGCCGGCAACTATCAGCTCGATACCCAGACGCTGAGCCTGAAGGCCGACATCACACCCCGGCAGATCACGGCGGGGGCCGTGACCGTGGCCGGCAAGGTCTATGACGGCAGCCGCAGCGCGACGATCAGCGGCGGAACCCTGCAGGGCCTGCTGGCCGGCGATACCGTCAGCGGCACGCTCAGCGGCGAGTTCGTCGACAAGAACGCCGGCTCGGGCAAGGACGTGGCCGTGACGCTGGCCCTGAGCGGTGCCGATGCGGGCAACTACCAGCTCGCCGCCGGCAGCCAGATCGCCAAGGGCGACATCAGCCGCAAGAGCATCAGCGCCGGCGCGGTCAGCGTGGCCGGCAAGGTCTATGACGGCAACACCGTCGCCAGCGTCGGCGGCGGTGCGCTCGAGGGCCTGGTCGCGGGTGACACGGTGGCGACGGATCTGAGCGGCCAGTTCGCCGACAAGAACGTCGGCTCGGCCAAGGATGTGGCCGTGACCTTGGCGCTCAAGGGCGCCGATGCCGGCAACTACCAGCTCGACCGCAGCAGCCAGGCCGCCAAGGGCGACATCAGCCGCAAGCAGATCAGCGCCGAGGCGGTGACGGTGGCCGGCAAGGTCTATGACGGCACGACCGCCGCCACGCTCGGTGGCGGCGCGCTGCAAGGCCTGGTGGAGGGTGACCAAGTGGCAACGAGCTTGAGCGGCGAGTTTGCCGACAAGAACGCCGGGGTGGGCAAGGACGTGGCCGTGAAACTGGCGCTGAACGGCGCCGATGCCGGCAACTACCAGCTCGATACTGGCAGCCAGATCGCCAAGGGCGACATCAGCCGCAAGGTCATCAGCGCCGATGCGGTCAGCGTGGCGGGCAAGGTCTACGACGGCAACACAAGCGCTACGGTCATCGGCGGCGCACTGCAGGGCCTGGTGGCGGGTGACCAGGTGACGACGAGCTTGAGCGGCGAGTTTGCCGACAAGAACGCCGGGGTGGGCAAGGACGTGGCCGTGAAGCTGGCCCTGAACGGCGCCGACGCCGGCAACTACCAGCTCGACACCGGCAGCCAGATCGCCAAGGGCGACATCAGCCGCAAGGTCATCAGTGCCGATGCGGTCAGTGTGGCCGCCAAGGTCTATGACGGCAGCAAGAGTGCCACGGTCAGCGGCGGCGCGCTGCAGGGCCTGGTGGCGGGTGACCAGGTGACGATGAGCTTGAGCGGCGAGTTTGCCGACAAGAACGCCGGTCTGGCCAAGGACGTGGCCGTGAAGCTGGCCCTGAACGGCGCCGATGCAGGCAACTACCAGCTGGACGCCGGCAGCCGCACCGCCAAGGGCGACATCACGCAGCGCCTGCTCACTGCCGAGCACATCGCCGTCGCCGGCAAGGTCTATGACGGTAATAGCGAGGCCGAGGTGCGCGAGATCCGTGTTGCTGGCGTGCTGCCCGGCGATCAGCTGCTGGTGGCCGCACAGGGGCGCTTTGCCGACCCGTCCGCGGGTCGCGACAAGCCGGTGTCGATCAGCGCCGTGCAGCTCAGCGGTGCCGACGCTGCCAACTACCGCATCGACAGCAGCGGACTCCGTACGCAGGCCAGCATCGACGCACCGCCGGCCAGCGATGCCAGGACTTCGGTGCTGGTCAAGCCGCAGCACGGCAACGGTACCCAGGCCGCGTCAAGCGCTGTGACGGCCGCTGCCGGCCCGAGCGGCGCTGATGCTGGTGTCGTGGGCGAGCTGGTGAGCGGCGGCACCAACGCCGGCTTCAACACCGAACAGGCCTTGTACGGTGCGGGCCAGTACAGCATCGCCGTCGACGCTCCGGCGCTGGAGCAGCCGCTGCGTGCCGATGTGCCGGTGTTCTCGCAGCGCGCTGCGGCTCAGCCCGAGTCGCTGGGCCGCTATCTGCTGACCGACCTGGGCGACAGCCTGGCGGTGCTGCCGGGCTCGCAGGCGCCGACGCCGCTGCCGGAGCAGGCGGCCGGCCTTCGTTACAGCGGCGAGGCGATGCTGCTGCTGTCGGCCCGGCAAACCGGCGTGCTGCGCCTGAGCTTCGACGCAGCCGGTGGTCTGCGGGTGGAGGTGCCAGCGGCGGTGGCGGCTCTGGGGCACGAGGTCCTGAGTGCCTATGCCCTCAGCGCGCTCAAGCGCGATGCCGGCATCGGACTTGACCAGGTGCGCACGGTGGTGCTGCACTACGGTTCGGTCTGAGGCCGACCGGCCCATCGCCAGGCGATGGGCCGGTCCCCCGCGATCAAGGCATGGTGTCCGTAACGGCGCTGTGCCGCTAAGATGCGGAAATACTTCTGGTGAAGCGAAAAAATGCCTGTCGATCCACAACTTCGTACCCTGGACATCGAGATCCCCACCCAGCCCGAGGTGTTGGTCAAGCTGTCGCTGCTGATGGCGGCGGAAGATGTGGACCTGCCGGCGATTTCGGGCCTGGTCGAGACCGATATGGCGCTGGCCGCCGCCGTGCTGAAGGCGGTCAATTCCTCGCTCTATGGCCTGCAGGGCCGGGTGCAGACCGTGCACCAGGCGCTGACTTATCTGGGCATGCGCGAGGTCGCGGCCATCACCTTCGAGATGGGGCTGCGGGCCGCGTTTCCGCCGGCCGCCGAGCTGGAGCCGGTCTGGACCCGTGCCTCGCAGCGCGGCCTCTTGATGGGTCGCATGGGCCAGATGCTGGGTGTGGATCCCTGGGCCTCGCATTCGGCCGGGCTGTTCGAGGAATGCGGCAAGGCGGTGCTCTACCGCCATGCCTCGGCCCATTACCCGGCCATGCTGCGCGCCGCGCAGACCGATGCCGAGCTGGTGCAGTTGGAGCACACGGCCTTCGGCGTCAGCCATGACGCGCTGGGTGCGGCCTTGTGCGAGAGCTGGGGTCTGGCGCCGGCGGCGGCCACCAGCGTGCGCCACCATGTGCAGATCCAGGACGGCCTGCTGATCCCCGAGGCGGCTCAGCGCCGCAGCATCTGCGCGATCTCGGCAATCGCCTGGGTGCTGATGAACAAGCCGGCGGATCTGGAAGAGGTCGCCCACGCGATCGCGCCCCAGGCCCAGCTCGACGAGACCCTGGTGCTGCGCGCCGCGCGCCGCGTCAGCGAGCAGCTCAACGAAGCGCAGTCCAGAGGACGCTGAACCCGTCGTCACGCGGCGGGAGCTTGGTTCGACCGAGCTGAGCCCATGGATCCGGCTTTGCCCGTCCATCGGGCTCTGCCCCCTGGAGGGGGTGGCGCGTAGCGCCGTCGGGGGTGGGCCGTCAAGCCGCGAGGCTGAGCCGGTCACGACCGGCGTGCTTGGCAATATAGAGTGCCTCGTCGGCCGCCTGCAACAGCGCCTGCGGGCTCAGATAGGGGTGGCTGGCGCTGTAGGCCGCCAGGCCGATGCTGACAGTCAGAATCTTGTCGGCCGTCAGGCTGGCCGGATGGGCGAGCGCCAGCGCACGCCAGTCCTCGCGCAGCTGCTCCATCAGGCCCTGGGCCATCTCCATATCGAAACCGGGCAGCAGCGCGACGAACTCCTCGCCACCCAAGCGCGCGACCACATCGGTGTCGCGCTTGAAGCGCTCGCCCAGCAGCCTGGCAAAAGCCTGCAGCGCCGCATCGCCGGCGGCCCGGCCCTGCTGCTCGTTGTAGGCCCGGAAGCTGTCCAGGTCCATCACCGCCAGGGCCAGCCGGCTGTGCTGGCGCTGGGCGCGCTTGAACTCGCGGCGCAAGGCATCATCGAACTCGCGGCGGTTGGCCAGGCCGGTCAGCGTATCGCAGCGGCTCAGCGCCGCCAACTCGCGCCGGGCGGCGTCCAGCGCCTGTTGCGTCTGCGCCAGCACTTGGCCGTGCTGCTCGACCTCGCTGCGCAGACGCGCGGCCTCCGACTGTTCCTGCTGCAGCTGGGCCCCCAGGCTCTGGTGCACCCGCTCGAAGGCCTTGTTGATCTGCTGCAGCTCGCGCGGACCGCCCTGCGTGTCGGGCCAGGACAGCGAGCTCGGCGGCAGGCTGGGATCGAAGCTGTGGGCGCGCTCGGCCAGGCGACGTAGCGGCCGCAGCAGCAGGCGCTCCAGCATCAGCACGCTGGCCAGACCCAGGGCCAGCACCAGCAGCAGGTCCTGCAGCGCCATGCCCAGCACATGCTCGGTGGCCAGCCTGGCCTCGTGGCCGGCGCGCAGCCAGGCCGCCAGGGCCACGCCCAGCAGGCCGACCAGGACCAGCACGGCCAGCGTGCGTGTCTTCACCGACCCGCTGCTGGCGGGGGCGAGTTGCTTGGCGGCGCTGAACGGGAGTTTCACGATGCCGGACTGCAAGGCAATGGCGGTGAGTCAAATTGTGCATGGGGGCAAGCCCTGTGCGGTGGCTATAGCGCCCAGGGTATATCCCAGGCTTGCGCCGGCTCAAGCGGTATAAATTAGTGCTTGCTTATATATTGATATTTGGCATTGACATGCAAACAAGCCACGCCGCACCGCCTCCGGCCGAAGCCGACCGGGTGTACGAGATCGCCGCCGAGCTCTTTGGGCTGATGGCCACGCCCTTGCGGCTGAAGATCATCAGCGCGCTGTGCCGAGGCGAGAAAAGTGTGTCGGATTTGCTGCTCGAGATCGAGACCACGCAGCCGAATATGTCGCAGCATCTCGGCCACCTCTACCGCGCCGGCATCCGGGCGCGGCGCCGCGATGGGGTGCAGATGTTCGACCGGGTCAGCAACGAGCGCGCCGTCGCGCTGAGCCGCGCGGTCTGCACGCAGATTGCGATCGAGATGGATGACCCGCAGGCGGTCGAGCCCGCCGAGCGGCTGCTGATGGCCCGGGCCTGAAGGAGACAAGACGATGAACGAGAAGACCGGCCGGTTGCGGCGGGCACCCGAGGGCTTCCTGAGCCGGCAAGACCTGGCCCTGATGCAGCAGCAGGCACCCGCCGAGCGACGCCGTTTCCTGCGCGGCGCCTTCGCGGCGGCCAGTGCGGCGCTGGCCACCGGTGCGCTGCGTGCCCAGGCCAACCCGGTGCCAGCCGAGGGCGGCGACCCCCAGATCCTGAACCTGCCGCCGCATGCGCTGAGCCTGGGCCAGCCGGTGGCGCTGGAGGGCTATGGCAAGCCGTCCAAGTACGAGAGCAATCTGCAGCGTCGCCAAAGCCCGGGACTGACGCAGACCCGCCAGGCCTCGGTGTCCTTCGCGCCGCTGCAGGGCCTGTTTGGCATCGTCACGCCCAGCGGCCTGCATTTCGAGCGCCATCACCAGGGCTGGTGGGACATCGACCCCAGCACGCACCGGCTGATGGTCAATGGTTCGGACGAGAAGATGCTCAAGCGGGCGATGGTGTTCACGATGGACGAGCTGATGCGCCTGCCCAGCGTCTCGCGCTTTCATTTCATCGAGTGCGGCGCCAATACCGGCATGGAGTGGGGCAATGTGGCCGTGCCCACCGTGCAGTACAGCCACGGCATGCTCAGCTGCAGCGAGTTCACCGGCGTGCGCCTGATCGATGTGCTGGAGATGTGCGGCGTCGACCTGAGGCGCGCCCGCTTCGTGCTGGCCGAGGGCGCCGATGGCTCGGCAATGACACGCACCATCCCGATGGAGCTGGTCAGGAGCGGCCAGGTGCTGCTGGCCTATGGCCAGAACGGCGAGATGCTGCGGCCCGAGAACGGCTATCCGCTGCGCCTGGTGGTGCCCGGGGTGCAGGGCGTCAGCTGGGTCAAATACCTGCGCCGCATCGAGGTCGGCGACCAGCCCTGGGCCAGCAAGGACGAGAACATCCACTACATCGACCTGATGCCCGACGGCCTGCACCGCCAGTACACCTCGATCCAGGAGGTCAAGAGCGTGATCACGACGCCCAGCGGGGGGCAGGTCTTGCTTGACAAGGGCTTCTACAACATCAGCGGCCTGGCCTGGTCGGGCCGCGGCAAGATTGCCAAGGTCGATGTCTCGGTCGATGGCGGCCGCAACTGGCGAGCGGCCCGGCTGGAGACCCCGGTGCTGGACCGCTGCCTGACCCGCTTCAATCTCGACTGGGTCTGGGCCGGCCAGGCGACCCTGGTGATGAGCCGGGCCACCGATGACACCGGTCATGTGCAGCCCAACTACGCCCAGCTGCGCGCGGTGCGCGGCCGGCGCTCGATTTATCACAACAATGCGATCCAGACCTGGCTGGTGCAGGAGAGCGGCGAGGTCAAGAATGTCCAGCTCTCTTAAAGCGTTGAGCGTCGCGCTGGCGCTGGTGACAGGTCTTGCCTCGGCCCAGGCGCCCAAGTTTGAGGGCATAGGCCGCAGCGCCACCCAGCCCGAGATCAAGGCCTGGGACATCGATGTGCGGCCCGACTTCAAGGGCCTGCCGCCCGGGCGCGGCACCGTGGCCCAGGGCCAGGAGCTTTGGGAGGCCAAGTGCGCCGGCTGCCACGGCGTCTTCGGTGAGTCCAATGAGGTGTTCAGCCCGCTGATCGGCGGCACCACCAAGGAGGACATCAAGACCGGCCGTGTCGCCAGCCTGCGCGACAACAGCTTCCCGGGCCGCACGACGATGATGAAGGTCTCCCAGCTCTCCAGCCTGTGGGACTACATCAACCGCGCGATGCCCTGGACCGCGCCCAAGTCCCTCAAACCCGACGAGGTCTATGCGGTGACGGCCTATATGTTGTCGCTGGCCGATGTGCTGCCCGCAGACGGCGAACTCTCGGACAAGAACATCGCCGAGGTGCAACAGCGCCTGCCCAACCGCAACGGCAAATCGACCCGCCATGCCTTGTGGCCCGGCGCCGAATTCGCGGCCGGTGCCAAGCCCGATGTGCAGGGCTCGGCCTGTGTGAAGAACTGTGCGCCCGAGGCCAAGGTCGCGTCCTATCTGCCCGATTTCGCCCGCGACGCCCATGGCAATCTGGCCCAGCAGCAGCGCCTGGTCGGACCGCAGCGCGGTATCGACACCCAGCCCAAGGCACCGCCGGTACAGGCCGCCGCCGCCAAGCCGGTCAGCGCCTTGCTGCAGCAGCATGCCTGCATGGCCTGCCATCAGATCGACAGCAAGGTGGTCGGGCCCTCGTTCCGCGAGGTGGTGGCCAAGTACAAGGACCGCAGCGATGCGCGCGAGTACTACGCGGCCAAGCTCAAGAGCGGCAGCGCCGGCATCTGGGGTGCGGTGCCGATGCCGCCGCAGACCCTGCCGGAGGCCGATCTGGCCACCATCGCCGCCTGGCTGGCGGCCGGTGCCAGGCCGTAGCTCGCACAAGCCTGCCCTGCAAGTCCCCCGCCGACACCTGACAATACCGCTCACCCCCCGATAAGGAGACTCCATGCAAACCCGCCGAGAGATGATGAAACACAGCGCCCTGGTGGCCGGCCTGCTGGCCGCCGCCCTGCCGCTGAGTGCGCAGGCGCAGGCCGCCTTCAACCGCGCCGCCTTTGACGCCAAGTCCATGGACGAGATGCTCAAGGCCCTGGGCCTGGGCAAGCCGACCGAGAGCAAGGAGGTCACGCTGACCGGCCCCGATATCGCCGAGAACGGCGCCGTCGTGCCGCTGGGCGTCGCCAGCTCGGCGGCCGGCGTCAAGCGCCTGCTGCTGCTGGTCGAGAAGAATCCCAACATCCTGGCCGCCTCCTTCGACGTCAGCGATGCGGTCGAGGCCAGCATGAGCACGCGCGTCAAGATGGGCCAGACCTCCAATGTGTTCGCCGTGGCGATCACCGGCGACAACAAGGTGCTGTTCGCCCAGAAGGAAGTGAAAGTAACACTTGGCGGCTGCGGCGGCTGATCAGAATAGGAGACCAAGATGGCAGATCCGATGCGAATTCGCGCCCAGGCGCAAGGTGGCAACGCCGTGGTGCGTGTGCTGATGAGTCACGAGATGGAAACCGGCCAGCGCAAGGACGCCGCCGGCAAGACCATCCCGGCCTGGTACATCAACGAGGTGACGGCCGCGCTGAACGGCAAGACCGTGCTGACCGCGCAATGGGGCCCGGCAGTGTCGAAGAACCCGTTCCTGCAGTTCACCGTCAAGGGTGCCAAGGCCGGTGACAAGATCACCGTGAACTGGGTCGACAACAAGGGCGACAAGCGCAGCGACGAAGCGACGGTGGCCTGATAGGCTGCGCCGGGTCCGAACAACAAAAGGAGACAAGCATGATGACGATGCGTAAGTCGGCATGGGCCCTGGGCTGCATGCTCGCTGCCGCCTGTGCCCAGGCCCAGCCCTCGTCGGCCGACGCGATCGCGCAGTACCGCGCGATGCGGGCCGACGGCAACCCGGCCGAGTTGTTCGAGGCCAGGGGCGAGGAGCTCTGGAAGCAAAAGCGTGGCCCCAAGAATGCCTCTATGGAGCGCTGCGATCTGGGCAAGGGCCCGGGCGTCGTCAAGGGCGCCTTTGTCGAGCTGCCGCGCTATTTCGCCGACACCGGCCGGGTGCAGGATCTGGAATCGCGGCTGCTGAGCTGCATGGAGTCGCTGCAGGGCCTGGACGCGAAGAAGATCGCCGCCACCGGCTTCGGCCGAGACGAGCAGAAGAACCTCGAAGGCCTGGTGGCCTGGATCGCCGCCGAGTCGCGCGGCCTCAAGTTCAATCTGCCGGTGGCCCATGCGCAGGAGCAGAAGATGTACGAGGTCGGCAAGCGCCTGTTCTTCTTCCGCGGCGGCCCCTATGACTTTGCCTGCGCCTCCTGCCATAGCGAGACCGGCAAGCGCATCCGCCTGCAGGACCTGCCCGACCTGACCAAAAACCCCGGCGACGGCATCGGCTTCGCGGCCTGGCCGGCCTATCGCGTCTCCAGCGGCGAGCTGTGGGGCATGCAGCGGCGCCTGAACGACTGCTTCCGCCAGCAGCGCTTCCCCTTCCCCGGCTATGGCTCGGACGTGACGGTGGCGCTGGCCAGCTATATGGGCATCAACAGCAAGGGCGCGGTCTCGATCGCCCCGTCGATCAAGCGTTGAAGGAGCCGCGCATCATGAACAAGAAGAATGCAATTCTCTGGGGCGGCCTGGCCGCTGCGGGCCTGGTGCTGGTCGGCTGTGCCAGCCTGCCCAGCGCCGCCGAGCTGGACGCGGAGGCGCTGGCGATGGTGAAGAGCTCCTTCCGCGAGCAGGGCATCGCCAAGCTGGACCGCATCGAGCAAGACCTGGCACAGAAAGCCTGCTCCAGTGACAAGCAGCCCGACGAGGCAACCACCAAGCGCATCGAGGCCGAGGCGCTGGCCTCGATCAAGTGGCCGGCCAATGGCCAGTATCTGGGCGACTGGCGCGAGGGCGAGAAGCTGGCGCAAAACGGCCGGGGCATGACCTGGACCGATGCGGCCGGCGCACCAAGCGGCGGCAATTGCTACAACTGCCACCAGATCAGCAAGGCCGAGATCAGCTTCGGCACCATAGGCCCCAGCCTCTACCAGTACGGCAAGCTGCGCGGCGTCAGCAACCCGGCGGCACCGGAGACGGCGGCCATCGTGCAATACACCTGGGGCAAGCTGTGGAACGCCAAGGCCTACAGCGCCTGCTCGGGCATGCCGCGCTTCGGCCATGCCGGCGTGCTGAACGAGGGCCAGATGCGCGACATCATGGCCCTGCTGCTGGACCCCAAGTCCCCCGTGAATCAAGAGCCCACCCCCGCCGGCCTGCGGCCGCCCCCGCGAGGGGGCGCGCTCGTGGGCCCGGCAGAGCCGGATCCCCGAGCGCCGCTTGGGAAGGCGCTGTCACGCCCCTGATGGAGCCGCCATGAATCTCAGCAAACGCGATCTGCTCAATGTCCTGGGTGCAGCCTCGGTGGCCGGCTTCGGCTTCGTGCGCCAGGCCCAGGCGGCCACGCCCTACGATGCGCCGGCGCCCTTCAAGGGTCCCGGTGCGGTCTCGCTGCTGCACATGACCGACTGCCATGCCCAGCTGCTGCCCATCCATTTTCGCGAGCCCAGCGTCAACCTCGGCTTCGGGGCTTTGAAGGGGCGGCTGCCGCATCTGGTCGGCGAACACTTGCTGAAGGCCGCCGGCCTGCGGCCCGGCACGCGCGAGGCCCATGCTTTCACCTACCTGGACTTCGAGCGTGCCGCGCGCCGCTACGGCAAGGTCGGTGGCTTCGCCCATCTGTCCACGCTGGTCAAGCGCCTGCGCGCCGGCCGGCCCGGCGCCCTGCTGCTGGACGGCGGCGACACCTGGCAAGGCTCGGCGACCTCGCTATGGACCAACGCGCAGGACATGGTCGATGCCTGCAAGCTGCTGGGCGTCGACGTGATGACCGGCCACTGGGAGTTCACCTATGGCCAGCAGCGGGTGCAGGAGATCGTCGAGAAGGACTTCAAGGGCAAGATCGATTTCGTTGCCCAGAACGTCAAGACCCAGGACTTCGGCGACGATGTGTTCGCGCCCTACACGCTGAAGGAAATCAACGGCGTGCCGGTGGCCATCATCGGCCAGGCCTTCCCCTACACACCGATCGCCAACCCGCGCTATCTGGTGGCGGACTGGAGCTTCGGCATCCGCGACGAGGAGCTGCAGAAGCTCGTCGACACGGTGCGCGCCAAGGGCGCGCAGGTCGTCGTGCTCTTGAGCCACAACGGCATGGATGTGGACCTGAAGCTGGCCTCGCGCGTTTCGGGCCTGGACGCCATCCTCGGCGGCCACACCCATGACGGCGTGCCGGTGCCGGTGGCGGTGAAGAACCGCGGCGGCCAGACCCTGGTGACCAATGCCGGCAGCAATGGCAAGTTCCTCGGCGTGCTGGACATCCGTGTCAAGGATGGCCGCGCCGCCGAGCTCAAGTACCAGCTGCTGCCGGTGTTCGCGAATCTGCTGCCGGCCGATGCCGAGATGGCGGCGCTCATCAAGAAGGTGCGCGCGCCCTTCGAGGCCCGCCTGGCCGAACCCTTGGCCATCACCGACGGCCTGCTGTACAGGCGCGGCAATTTCAACGGCAGCTGGGACCAGCTGCTGTGCGATGCACTGATGGAGGTGCAGGGGGCCGAGATCGCCTTCTCGCCGGGCTTCCGCTGGGGCACCAGCCTGCTGCCGGGCCAGACCATCACGCGCGAGTTCCTGATGGACCAGACCGCCATCACCTATCCGCACACCACGCTGACCGAGATGAGCGGCGCGATGATCAAGACGGTGCTGGAGGACGTGGCCGACAACCTCTTCAACCCCGACCCCTACTACCAGCAGGGCGGCGATATGGTGCGGGTCGGCGGCCTGAGCTACAGCTGCACGCCCGAGGCCGGCATGGGCGCGCGCATCAGCGAGATGCGGCTGGGCGGCAAGGCGATAGAGGCCGACAAGACCTACAAGGTCGCCGGCTGGGCGCCGGTTGGCGAAGAGGCGGCCAAGGCCGGGACCAAGCCGGTCTGGGATCTGGTCGAGCAATGGTTCAAGAGCCAGGCCAAGGGTAGCGGCCCGGCCCATATTGCTGCACGCCGGCTCAACAACCCGACCCTGGTCGGCGCGGCAGGCAATCCCGGTATGGCGTGATGGCCTGATGGAGGCGTAGCCGCTATGCTCGGGTCGCCCGCCCTGACGGCCCACCCCGGACCCGCCTTTGAAAACGCTTTGCTGGCTTTGCCTGGCTTCGGCCCCGGCGCTGGCCGACCCTGGCTACTACCTCGTCACGCCCTATGGCGAGCCGGGCCTGCGCGCCGTGGACCTGCGCTACTGGACTGTCAAGAAGCCCGGCGAGAAGGCCAGGCTGTGGCCCGAGCTGGGCCTGCGCTACGGCGTCAACAATCGCTGGACCACCGGGCTGTTCGCCAGCTATATCGGCGACACCTGGGGTACGCAGAAACTCAGCTCCCTGAACTGGCAGAACCTGCTGCTACTGACCCAGGGACAGTACGCCGTCGATCTGGGCGTTCACGCCCAGTTGATCCACGAGCGCGGCGAGGGCAATGTTCTGGAGCTGGGCCCGGTGCTGCAGACCGAATGGGGGCGCAGCCAGATGAATTTCAACCTGATCTTCGAGCATGACTGGGCTTCTGATCGCGGCACCCAGCTCAAGTACCAGGGGCAGTGGTTGTACCGGCTGCGGCCTGGATTGCGCCTGGGCGTGCAGGGCTTTGGTGAGCTGGGTCGCTGGAACCGCTGGTCCGAGCGCCAGTCGCACCGTGCCGGCCCCAGCTTGCGCCTGGGTCTGGGCGAGGCCGACCTGCAGCTCAGCTATCTGTGGGGCCAGACCTATGGCCGCCGTGGCGATATGTTCAGCGCCCAGCTACTGTGGCGGTTCTAAGCGGCATTGCGACGAAAATGCTGCATGGCCAAATCCAAGAACCCGGGCTCAGGATCCCTTGTCTTCACCACGCTTGGCGGCGCGCCCGCGCTGACCAAGGAGCAGATGCTGGACCAGGCGCGCGAGCTCAAGCGCAGCCTCAGCGAGCGCGATGGCGGGGCCAAACCCGACCCCATCGATACCGCCGACCGCCAGCATGTCTTTGATGCCCTGCTGCTGATCGGTGGCTCGCGCGGCGCGGCCGGTCTTTGTCTGTTCCTGCAGGCTGCCAAGCAGCTCAAGGCCAACGGCAAACCCTTCCATCCGGTGGATGTCACCCAGCACCTGCAGGCCCTGCTGCGTGCCGGCCAGGTCAACCAGCCGGGCACCGGCCGGGGCTATGCGCTAGACCTGGCGGCGCACGCCGAGCGGCTGCAGGCGCTCTTGCTGCGCCCCGAAGCCAAGCGCTACTGGCGTCTGTTCGCCTGGGTGCTGGGCGGCGGTCATGGCGAGGTGGACCGGCCGCTGGGCTGGATCAGCTTTCGCGGTGCCGATGACATGGTCATCCTGCTGCGTTTGCTGGCTTTTGGCGGTCTGCCGTTGGCCGAGTTCGAGCGCCTATTGGATGGCGCGCTGCTGGAACTACGCTCCGAGGGCCTGCTGTTCGAGGCCCTGCTGCAACCCTGGCTGCCCGAGGCGGTGCTGGCGATGGCGCCGCCGCTGCGCCAGGCGCTGCTGAGTCAATTGATCGAGATCGCGCCGCCCGGAGTCGCCGAGACACAGCGCCTGCACGAGTGGCTGCTGCAGCGTTTCGAGCTGGCCCCCGCCGAGCTCTCGCCGCTGCTGCGCAGCCGGCTGGCCGAGGCCGCGCTGCATGCGCTGCAGCTCGACCGGGTGGATGCGCTGCTGGCCGGTTTGCAAGGAGCGAGCCTGCCGATCTTCGATGCGGCCCGGCTGGCGCTGAAGGGCGACTGGGCTGGCGCGGCGCAGGCTTACGAGGCGGCTTTGAAGCCGCTGCGCCAGGCCACGGGGGTACGCCGCGGCGTGCTGGGGAGCGATCACGGCCGGCTTTATGTGCTGAGCCTGCTGGCCCAGGACCAGCCGCAGGCCTGGGAGACGGCGCGCAAGTTCTGCATTGCCGAATCGGGCACACGCAAGCCCAGCGCCCATGAGTGGTGGGGACTGTGGGCCCATGTGATCGGCTCGCGCCTGGGCGACGACAGCCTGGACGAGAGCGCGCTGGCTTATGTGCCTGGGCTGGAGGCACGCGAGCATGCGCTGGGGCTGGCGGCCAACCGCCTGCTGCTGGCCGCCTGGCTGGGCCGGCCGGCGCCGGGCTGGACGGCG
>NZ_JAQOWX010000017.1:1152-14025 GCF_028462495.1 Paucibacter sp. XJ19-41 | reverse complement strand
GCTCTGGTTGGCGGCCCTGGTGGCCGGCGCGCTGCGACGCCTGGAGCTGGGCGAACCCCAGCTCGATCTGACCGGCCTGCCACAGCCGGCCAGCTTTCTGAGCGCGCCGCGCGAGCCCTGGCGCGATGCGCTGGCGGCCATCGTCGCACTGGACCGTAGCGCGGCGCTCCAGCCGGCGCCCGCGCCGACCGAGCTGGCCTGGCAGCTGACGCTGGACGGCCTGGGCCGGGTGCAGAGCGTGCAGGCGCTGGAGCGCAGCCAGGGCGCGCGCGGCCAGCTCAAGCTCAAGCCCGTGGGCTGGGCCAAGCTGAAGAAGTCGGGTGGCCACGACGCCCGCGACAACGCGGTGCTGCGCCATCTGGAGCGGCCGGCCTATGGCAGTACGCATACCTATCAGATCGATGTCACGCAGGCGGCGATCGCGCTGGTTGGTCATCCAGCCGTAATGTTCGCCGACGCGCCGGGCCAATGGGTCGAGTTGGTCGAGGCCCAGCCCGAGCTGGAGGTCTTGCGCCGGCCCGCGCCCGAGGGCGGCGAGCAGTTCGAGTTCCGCATCCATCCGCCGCTGAGCGCTTCCGAGCCGCCGCAACTGATCGACTGGCAGGGCACGACTTACGAGACCGAGATCGAGAAGCGCAACAGCCTGCGGGTGCTGCGCGACGGCCCGCAGCGCGCGCGGCTGATACGCATAGGCGCGCCGCAGCGCCGCGTCGCCGAGCTGGTGGCCCAGGGTTGGAAGGTGCCGGCCAGCGCCGGCGCCGAGCTGGGCGCGGCCTTGCAGGTGCTCAGCGCGCATTTCCAGCTGCACAGTGATGCAGCGGCCGGCCAGCTGGTCGCAGGCGACAGCCGGCTGCGGGCCCAGCTGATGCCGCAGGGCGAGGGCCTGCAGCTGCAGCTGGTGGCCCAGCCCTTCGGCGCCTTCGGCCCGGCCGTGACCCCGGGCCAGGGCCGCTCGCGCCTGATGTGCATGCACGAGGGCGTCAGCCTGGCCACCGAGCGCGATCTGGCGGCGGAGAGCGCGCACCGCGCTGCGGTGCTGGAGGCCCTGCCTTTTCTGGACCCCGAGCTAGGCCCCGAATCGCCCTGGCTGCTCGACGATGCCGAGCTGGCGCTGCGTGCGGTCGAGCTGCTACCGGGCCTGCCCGGCGTGGCCGCGCTGGACTGGCCCAAGGGCAAGCCGCTGCGCGTCAAACCGCTGGACAGCGCGAGTCTGAGCGTGCAGGTCAGCAGCGGGCGCGACTGGCTGGGCCTGGTCGGCGAGGCGCGGGTCGATGAGCAGCGCGTGCTGAGCCTGCAGCAGCTGATGGCGCTGACGCGGGCCTCGCGCAGCCGCTTCGTCAGCCTGGGCGAGGGGCAATACCTGGCCCTCAGCGAGCAGCTGCGTCAGCAACTGCGCGATCTCGATGCGCTGGCGCTTGCGAAGAAGGACCAGCTGCAACTGCCCCGGGCCGGCGCCAGCTGGCTGGACGAGACGCTGGAGGGCATGGCCGTCGAGGGCGACAAGCCCTGGCGCGAGCGCATGGATGCGCTGGCCGAGGCTGCCGCGCTGCAGCCGGCCGCACCGCCGGGCCTGCGCGCCGAGCTGCGCGGCTATCAGCTGGAAGGCTATGCCTGGATGACGCGGCTGGCCCATGCCGGCCTGGGTGCCTGCCTGGCCGACGATATGGGCCTGGGCAAGACGGTGCAGACCCTGGCCCTGCTGATCGCCCGCGCTGAACAAGGCCCGGCCCTGGTGCTGGCGCCGACCTCGGTCTGCGCCAACTGGCTGGCCGAGGCGGGAGTGTTCGCGCCGGGTCTGCGCTGCATGCTGTATGGCGAGGACGGCGAGCGCGCCGCCCAGATCGAGCAGGCCGGGCCGGGCGATATCGTGATCGCCTCCTATGCGCTGGCCCAGATCGATGCTGAGCGCTTCGCCGACAAGGCCTGGGCCACGCTGGTGATGGACGAAGCCCAGGCGCTGAAGAATGCCGCCACCAAGCGAGCCAAGTCGGTGGCCGAGTTCAAGGCCGGCTTCCGGCTGGCGCTGTCGGGCACGCCGGTCGAGAACCGGCTGGCCGATCTGTGGTCCATCATGAATCTGATCAACCCCGGGCTCCTGGGATCGGCGCCGCAGTTTCAGGAGCGCTTTGCCGGCCCCATCGAGCGCCAGCAGGATGCGGCGGTGCGAGCGCGTTTGCGCCGCCTGGTTTCGCCCTTTCTGCTGCGCCGGACCAAGGCCCAGGTCTTGCAAGACCTGCCCCCGCGCACCGAAATCGTCCATCTGGTGCAGCCCGGCAGCGAGGAGCGCAGCTTTCTGGAGGCGCTGCGCCGCCAGGCCCAGGAACAGGTCGAGCGCAGCGAAGGCAAGCCCATGCAGGTGCTGGCCGAGCTGATGCGGCTGCGCCGCGCCGCCTGCGACCCGCGCCTGGTGGCGCCGGAGACCGGCCTGGTCGGCGCCAAGATGGCGGAGTTCGAGCACATCGTGCAGGAGCTGGTGGCCGGCGGCCACAAGGCCCTGGTGTTCAGCCAGTTCACCGACTTCCTGAAGCTGCTGGCCGAGCGGCTGGACGGCATGGGCCTGGCCTACCAGTACCTGGACGGCAGCACGCCTGCGGCCGAACGGGCCAAGCGCGTCGCGGCCTTCCAGAAGGGCGAGGGCGAGCTCTTCCTGATCAGCCTGAAGGCCGGGGGCTTCGGCCTGAACCTGACCATGGCCGACTATGTCTTGATCGTCGACCCCTGGTGGAACCCGGCCGCCGAGGACCAGGCCATGGGCCGTGCCCACCGCATGGGCCAGCAGCGCCCGGTGACGGTCTACCGCCTGGTGACGGCCGGCTCGGTGGAGGAACGCATCATCGAGCTGCACCGCGACAAGCGCGGCCTGGCCGACGGCATCCTCGAAGGCCAGCACGAGGCGACGGTGCTGGACGCGAAGGCGCTGGCGGCGCTGCTGAGAGAATGAGGCCATGAGCGAATTCACGTTGGACTCTCAGCGGGCCGAGGCCTTGGTGAGCAGGCTGCGCACCGCCTTGCCGGGTCTGCTGGCGATCTACGCCTTCGGCAGCCGCGTGCAGGGCACGGCCGGGCCCGACAGCGACCTCGACCTGGCCGTGCTGGTGGCCGGTTATGCCGACCCGGTGCAGCTGTGGACCTTGTCGGGCGAGCTGGCCGAAACGGCGGCCTGTGCCGTCGATCTGCTGGACCTGCGCGCGGCCAGCACGGTGATGCAGTACCAGGTGCTCACCACCGGCCGGCGACTCTGGGCCGATGGCCTGGCCGCCGGCTTGTTTGAATGCTATGTGCTGAGCGAGAAGACCGAGCTGGATGCCGCCCGCGCGGGCCTGCTCGCCGATATTGCCAGGGAGGGCAGGGTCTATGGCCGATGACGTGCTGCTGAACAAGGCCGCGACGATAGAGCGCTGCGTGGCGCGGGCGCGCGAGGAATATGCGGCGGCCGGTGCCGGCTTCGCCAGCGATTTCACCCGCCAGGATGCCGCCATCCTGAACATCCAGCGCGCCTGCGAGGCTGCGCTGGACATGGGCCAGCACCTGGTGCGCCGCGAGCGTCTGGGCGTGCCGCAAAGCGCACGCGATGTGTTTGCCCTGCTGGCTCAAGCGGGATGGATCGAGCCCTCGCTGGCCGACGCGCTCAAGGCCATGGTCGGCTTCCGGAACATCGCGGTTCACGACTACCAGGCCTTGCTGCTGCCGATCACGGTGAAGGTGATCACCGCCCATCTGGACGAGTTTCTGCAGTTCAGCCGGGCGCTGCTGCTGCGGGGTTGAGTGTGCGCGTACTGCGGAAGCAGCGTGCCTGGCCGGTGACCGGATCGGTGAACGCGATCTCGCGCGCCAGCAGCTGCAACGGCCGGGTGTAGTCGGGCTCTGCCTGCTCGGGCAGCAGGACCGGATAGATGCGATCACCGACGATGGGCAGGCCTAGCGCACTCATCTGTGCGCGCAGCTGGTGCTTCTGGCCGGTGCTGGGCCGCAGCTCGTAGCGGGCCAGGCTGTCGCTCAGGCGCTCGAGCAGCGCGATATGGGTCTCGGCATTGGGCTCGCCGGCCACCTCCGCCATCTGCATGAAGGCATCGGCGCGTTCCTGCAGGCGGCTGCGGTAGCGCAGTGGCAGAGTCAAGTCTTGCCTGTAGCCAGCGATGGCCTCGTAGACCTTCTCGACCGCGCGCTCGCGGAACAGGCGCTGGTAGGCGTCGCGGTCCTGGGGTCGCACGGCGAACAGGCACAGGCCGGCGGTCTCGCGGTCGATGCGGTGAACGGGTGTCAGGGTCGCGATGCCGCTGAGCTTCTTCAGCCGCGTCAGCAGGGTCTGCTGCACATAGCGGCCCTTGGGTGTGACGGGCAGGAAATGCGGTTTGTCGGCCACCAGCAGCTGCTCGTCCTGGAACAGCAGGGTCTCAGCAAAGGGAATCTCCGGCTCGGCCGCCAGCTGGCGGTAGTAGAAGACGCGGCGCCCGGCGCGATAAGGTGTCTCGGGCGGCAGGGTCCGGCCCTGTTCGTCCAGCACCTGGCCGGCGGCCATGCGCACGCGCCAGTCGTCACGCGATACCAGCGGCAGACGCTCGGCCAGGCAGTCCAGCAGCAAGGCCCAGGGCCCCGGCTGCAGGGCCAGTGCGCTGGCGCTGATCCCGTCGAGCATGGGCAGAGCCGGCTTGGGTGGGCGGCTCATTATTCGATCTGCGGGCCGCTCCGCGCGCGCTCGTCCAGATAGCGCAGCAGGCGCTGCCGGTCCTGGGGGTCCTGCGTTTCGTGGCGCCAGCGTCGTATCCAGGCCTCTCGCTGCGGCTCGCGTGCGAGCCGGCGTACGGCCTCGTCGATGGCTTCGATGCGCTGGCGCCCAGCCGGGTTGCGGCTGCAGGAGGCATAGGACAGCGGGGGGCCGCCGACTTCGGCCAAGGGCAGCGCCACCAGGTCTGCACCGGCTTCGTTGTTGACATACTCATCGAGGCTGGCGCGGAACTCCAGCGTGTAGTCCATGCGCTTGGCTCGCAACATGCTCAGCAGATTGCCGGCGCGACCGGCCACCATGCGCGGCGGTGCCGCAGCGCCGGCCTCCAGCAACAGGCGGTCGATGGTGGCGTCATAGGAGCGGTCGCGCATCAGCAGGCCGCGCAGGTCCTGGCGTGCCAGCACGGCCGCCAGCGATACCGGTCGACCCAGGTCGGCCAGCAGCGGCAGGGTGTCGCGGCGCAACACCAGGTGCAACTGGTGCGAGGTCTGCCAGGGGAACAGCGGGGTGAAGTAGCGGTCGCGCAGGCGCTCCGGCGTGCGTTTGTGCAGCACCGAGCAGAGCGTCTCGCCGCTTTTGAGCATGGCCTCGTAGCGCGGCAGCGAGGCATCGAAGAACTGGTGGTGGTACTGCGGCAGCTGCTCGGACAGCAGACGCAAAAAGCCGGCCGACTCGCCGCCGGCCAGTTCCCGAGGCGAGTTGGGGACCGGGCCTGGCAGATAGCTGAAGTGCGGCGGCGCATGCTGGATGAACCAGCGGAGCGAGGCGGAGTCGCCTGCGGCCGCACCGCTACCGGGCAGTGACAGGACCAGTGCCAGGACCAGTGCCAGGGCCGGACGGCCACGTGTGCCCATGCCTCAGTCGCCGTCCACCCATTCGATGCGGGCCCCCAGGCGGCCGATGTTCTCGGCGAAGTGCGGGTGGGCGCGGCGGATCGGCGTGGCGTTGCGGATGGTGGACTTGCCGGGGATGCTGGCCGCCACCATCAGCAGCGCGATCGCGACGCGGATGATGTAGGGGCTTTCGACCTCGGCGGCGGCCAGCGGCTTGCCGCCAAAGGTGACCATGCGGTGCGGGTCGGACAGGAAGGCGTGGGCGCCGAACTTGCTGAGCTCCGAGGTCCAGCCCATCGCGCCGTCATAGACCTTGTTCCAGAACATCACGCTGCCCTCGGCCTTGACGCCCAGCGCGACGAAGATGGGCAGCAGGTCGACCGGCAAATAGGGCCAGGGCGCGGCCTCGACCTTTTGCAGGATGTTGCGGGTGAAGGGTTCCTTGACCTTGAGCTTGCCGTCCGGCGACAGCAGCTGCGCGCGCGACCAGCCGCCCTCGTGGATGATCTGCACGCCGAACTTGGCAAACGTGCGGTCGATCAGCGGGAACTGCTCGGGCGTCGAGTTCTTGACCTGCACATCGCCGCCGGTGATCGCGCCCAGGGCCAGAAAGGTGACGATCTCGTGGAAGTCCTCGGCGAAGGTGAACTCGCCACCCTGCAGCGCATCGACGCCGGTGATTGTCAGCTTGGACGTGCCCAGGCCTTCGATCTTCGCGCCCAGCATCAGCATGAACTCGCAGAACTCCTGCACATGCGGCTCGGAGGCGGCGTTCATCAGCGTCGAACGGCCATCGGCCAGCGCGGCGCAGAGCACGAAGTTCTCGGTGGTGGTGACCGAGGCGTAGTCGGTCCAGTGACTGTTGGCGCGCAGCTTGCTCGCGCCGCTGTCCCCAGGATGCCCCACCTGCACCAGCAGGCCATCGCTGTGGCGCTCGACCGCAGCGCCGAAGCGCTCGAACACCTCGACATGCGGGTCGATCTCGCGCGCGCCCAGGGTGCAGCCCTTGACATCGTCCTCGATACGGGCGGCACCGAAGCGCGCCATCAGGCCCGGCACCAGCATGATGGAGCTGCGCATCTCCTCGGGCAGGCGGTCGACGGCCGGGTCGAAGTGCGTGTCGCGGTGGTGCACATCGAGCACGCCGGTCGTGAAGTCCACCGCCACCGTGCTGCCCAGGCTGCGGAACACCTCGAGAATCTTTTTGACGTCGGTGATCTCGGGCACGCCCTTGAGCCGGATCGGCTGCTTGCTCAGCAGCGTGGCGCACAGGATGGGCAGCACCGCGTTCTTGTTGGCCGAGGGAGTGATGCGGCCCTTCAAAGGGGTGCCGCCGTGGACGATCAGATTGGACATGGGGCGCGGGGGCTTTCGACTGCGGGCAAGAGGGACGGAAACTGGCGCCGATTATCAACCGTCCGGGTCCAGGCGCTTGGCGCGCGCCAGCCGCCACGGCGGCTCCTCGGCATAGACCTGCTCGGCACTGGTCGCGGTTTCCTGCAGCCGGGTGTCGATCGCGATGCGCTTGTCGAACACAAAGCATTCGCCCTGCCAATCGGCTTCGGGCTCGGGCATCGATTGGAAGTAGTTCAGGATGCCGCCGTCGAGCTGGTAAACCTGCAGACCCTGGTCCTGCATCCAGGCGGCGGTTTTTTCGCAGCGAATGCCGCCGGTGCAATACATCGCGATGGTCTTGCCCTCGCGCTTCCAGGCCTCGGCATACTCGTTCACATAGGCCGGGAAATCGCGGAAATGCGTGACCGCCGGATCGATGGCACCAGCGAAGCGGCCGAGCTTGAACTCGAAGCTGTTGCGGTTGTCGAGCACCAGCACATCGGGCCGAGCCAGCAGCTCGCGCCAGCGCGCCGGTGCCACATGGGTGTCGGGTCGCTCGGGTGCCGGCAGGCCGCTGACGCCCGGCACACCGAAGGCAACGATCTCCGGCTTCACATGCACCTTGATCAGCGTGAACGGCCGGGTCGCGCAGGCGCTGTGCTTGAACACCAGGCCGGCGAAGGCCCCCCCGAACAGTGGGTCGCTCTGCAGCGCCGCCTCGAAGGCTTGCAGCACGTCCGGCTCGCCGGCCACCGCGCCGCTGATGCCTTCGGCCGCAACCAGGATATTGCCGCCCAGCCCCACGGCCACCAGCTCACGCAGCCGCGCCGCCACGCCCTCCGGGTCGCTCAGCGCGACGAAGCGGTAGAAGGAGCTGTGGATTTCGGTGCAGGGCATGGATGGGGTAGAGGCAGGACGGAGGAAGCGCGCCGCCAATGGTAGCGGGACCGGCCGTTCAGACCCCGCAATGCACCACGCGCAGGCCGAGGTGCTCTTCGAAGGCGTCGAAGTCGCGGTCGCTGTGAAGCAGCACAAGCCCATCGGTCAAGCAGCGTGTGGCGATGATCACGTCGATCGTGCCGCGCACCGTCACCCCGCGTGCACGCAGCTTGCGGAAGTTGCGCGCCGCCTCCACCGCCGTGTCTTCTCCACAGAGCGAGACCTGCTCCAGCCGGCCAAGCAGGCGACGAGCCTCGTTGAAACCACGCTCATCCTTGAACCCGCGCAAGACCTCCGCCAGGATCAGGTCGCCCATCACCAGGCTTTCATGGCCGAGATGACTGTCCAGCCACTCGGCCTGCGGTGTGGGCTGGTTGCGGAAGAAGTCGATCCAGACGCTGGAATCGACAAGAATCATGCGTCCCGCCTCATCGCGTCAAGATCGCCCTCCCACTCGTACTTTCCACGCAGCTTGCGCAGCTCGGTCTGCTGTTTCAGCCGGAGCAGGGTCCGCAAACCCAGTTCCACAGCCTCACGTTTGGTCTTGATGCCGGTCGCCTTCAGCGTTGCCGTCATCAGCTTGTCGTCAATCACGATATTGGTGCGCATGAGAGGCCTCGTCTTCGGGTGGCGTACACATCATACAGAAATTGATACACACCTGTCGGGCGGCGAGCGACGCCCAGCTTCGAGACCACGCCCCCTACAATCCCGCACCTTCCGAACTGAGCTGGGGTATTTCCCGTGTCCGACCGTCTGGCCGTATTGCCGCAGTACCTGATGCCCAAGCAGGCGCTGACCCGTCTGGCGGGCCTGTTTGCCTCGGCGCGCCTGGGTGCGCTGACGACGGCCGTGATCCGGCGCTTTGTCGCGCGTTATGGGGTCGATATGGCCGAGGCGGCCGATCCCGATATCGCCAGCTACGTGAGCTTCAACGATTTCTTCACCCGCGCGCTCAAGCCGGGGGCGCGGCCGCTGGCCGATGGCCCGCTGATCTGCCCGGTGGACGGCGGCATCAGCCAGTTCGGTGCGATCGCCGGCGATCAGATCTTCCAGGCCAAGGGCCACGGCTTCTCGACCACCGCCCTGGTCGGCGGCGACGCGGCGCTGGCCGCGCAGTTCCGCGATGGCTTCTTCGCCAATCTCTACCTGAGCCCGCGCGACTACCACCGCATCCACATGCCTTGCGACGGCCGCCTGACGCGCATGATCCATGTGCCCGGCGCGCTGTTCTCGGTCAACCCGACCACGGCGCGCGGCGTGCCGGGCCTGTTCGCCCGCAACGACCGGGTGGTCTGCGTCTTCGAGGGCGAGGCCGGGCCTTTTGTGATGGTCCTGGTCGGCGCCACCATCGTCGGCTCGATGGCCACGGTCTGGCATGGCCAGGTCAATCCGCCGCGCCCCGGCCAGCTGCGCGAGTGGGCCTATCCCGAGGGTCAGGTCGTGCTCAAGCAAGGCGTGGAGATGGGCCGCTTCCTGCTTGGTTCCACCGTCGTGATGCTGTTCCCGCAGCGCCAGGCCCTGGACTTCAATCCCGGCTGGCAGCCGGGCGGCGCGATCCGGCTCGGCGAGCTGATGGCCCGCACTAGGAATTGAGCGGCGGATGGAGGTCGACAAAGCGCCGCAGCAGCTCGGTGGCGCGCTCGGCCGATAGCGGCCGGCTCAGGTAGTAGCCCTGCAGCTGGGTGCAGCCCAGCGCCTCGACGGCCATGGCCTGCTCCTCGGTCTCGACGCCCTCGGCGATGATCTCCAGCCCCAGCGAATGGCCCAGCGCGCAGGTCGCCTGCACCACCGCGCTGGCGTCCTGGCGCGGCAGCGGCTCGATCATGCTGCGGTCCAGCTTCATCGCATGGATGGGCAGCTGGCGCAGCATGGTCAGCGAGGACTGGCCCGTGCCGAAGTCGTCCAGCGCGCACAGCACGCCGGCCGCGCGCAGCCGCTCCAGCTGCGGCAGCACCCGCTCGACATGGCCGATCGCCGCGCTCTCGGTGATCTCGATCTGCAGCGCCGCCGCCGGCAGGCGCTGGCGCTCCAGCGCGGCCAGCAGCTGCGGCACGAACTCCGGATCCTCGAACTGCAGCGGCGAGACATTGATGGCCACCGGCAGCAGCCGGCCGAAGCGGTCCAGCCACTGGCGCAGCTGGGCGGTCGCGATCGCGATGATCAGCGTGCCCAGCGCGCGGATCTGGCCGGTGCGCTCGGCCGCCGGGATGAACTCGGCCGGGCTGACCGGGCCGATGCCCGGCCGCTGCCAGCGCACCAGCGCCTCGAAGCCGCAGAGCTCGCGCGAGACCGCCAGCATCTTGGGCTGGTAGTCGAGCCGGAACTGGCCCTCCTCCAGCGCCCGCGAGAGCGCCTGCTCGGCCTCCATGCGGGCCTGGGCGGCGCGGTTCATCGCCGCGTCGAAGAAGGCGTAGGTGGCGCCGGCGCGCGCCTTGGCCCGGTGCATCGCCGAGTCGGCGGCGCGCAGCAGGCCGGGGCCGTCGGCCGCGTCCTGCGGAAACAGCGCCACGCCGACCGACATATGGACGAACAGCTCGGCCCCGTCGACCGCGAAGGGCCGCTCCATCAGCGCCAGCAGCCGCTCGGCGAAGGCCAGCGCCTCGGCCCGCCCCGGCGCCCCCTCGACCAGCATCACGAACTGGTCCTCGCCCAGCCGCGCCACCGTCGCGTTGTGGGGCAGCTCGGCGCACAGGCGCTGCGCTATGCCCTGCAGCAAGGCATCGCCGACCGCATGGCCCAACGACTCATTGATCAGCTGGAAGCGGTCCATATCGGCCGAGACCAGCGCGAACGGCGGAGCGCCCAGCCGCGTCAGCTGCTGCAGGCGCTCGACCGCGAAATTGCGGTTCGGCAGCGCGGTCAGCTCGTCGTGCAGGGCCTGGCGGCGCAAGGCTTCGAGAGCGGCCTGGCGCTCGCTGTCGTCAACCATTACCAGCAGCTCGGCCGGCTGGCCGTCCCAGTCCAGATGGCTGGACAGACCGCGCACATGGAGCAGCCGGCCGTCGAAACCCAGCCGCGGCCCCTCCCATTCGATGCGAGCCTGCGGGTCGGCCAGCACTGCGCGATGGCGCTGCCGCGCAGCCTCGCGCAGATCGGGCGAGACCAGCTCGGCCAGCGCGGTCTCACCGGGCCGGTCGCGCTCGGGGTCGTGGCCGAACATGCGTCGCGCCGCCGGGTTGGCGTAGACGACCCGGTAGTCCTGCAGCACCACCAGGCCCTGCAGCGAATGCTCGGCCAGCCGGGTGAAGCGCTCGGCCTGGCGCCGTGCCTGGCCATGGGCACGGCTCACCGACAGCAGCATCAGGCCCAGGCCCAGCGCCGTCTGCACGATCAGGCCCAGGCTGTAGGTGATGACCGAGCGGCCCTGCGGGTCCAGCAGCGGGCCGGTCGCGTGCACCAGGGCCACCGCGACGAAGCCGGCGCTGACCCAGCGCTCCAGCCCCTGGCTGGCGCGCCACAGAATCGCCGCGCTGGCCAGCGCGCCCAGGCCCAGCACCAGCGCGCCCATCAGCACCGCCTGGCTCATCTCGCGCGAGCCCAGCGCCGCCAGCACGCACATCAGCAGCACGAAGCCCGGCAGCCATTGCATCAGTCGCAGCCGCCGGCCGCGGTAGTCCAGCGCGCCGGCCAGCTGCAGCAGCTGCGAGCCCATCACCGCCGCCGAGGCCGCGAAAGCCTGCAGATTGCGCGCCGCCCCCGGCTCGAACAGGTCCTGCAGCAGCGGACCGCCGCCCAGGCCCAGGGCCAGCAGAATCCAGCTCCAACCCCATTGCCGCACATAGCGCAGGCTGCGTTCCTGCCGCCACAGGAGCAGCAGCGCGCCGCCCAGCATGGCGAGCAGTGCGGCGCTGACCAGCAACAGAGGTGTCATCGGGGTGGACGGGTGTTTTGGCGAATCCTAAGCCGAGCGCGGCGCGCTTGCTGGGAGAATAGGCGGCAATCCGAGCGACTTTGTCTAATCCGGCCCACACCCGACCCCCGATCACCACCATGACCCTGCGCGTTCTGACCGGCATCACCACCACCGGTACCCTGCATCTCGGCAACTCTGTCGGCGCGGTGCGCCGCGCCATCGCCGCCAGCCGCGAGGCCGGTGCCGAGAGCTATTTCTTCATGGCGGACTACCACGCGCTGATCAAGTGCGACGAGCCCGGCCGCATCGAGGCCTCGCGCCTGCAGATTGCTGCCACCTGGCTGGCTGCGGGCCTGGACACCGAGCGCGTGACCTTCTATCGCCAGAGCGATATCCCCGAGATCCCCGAGCTGACCTGGCTGCTGACCTGCGTCACCTCCAAGGGCCAGATGAACCGCGCCCATGCCTACAAGGGCGCGGTGGACGCCAATGTGGCGGCCGGCGAGGACGCCGACGCCGGCATCACGATGGGCTTGTACAGCTACCCCATCCTGATGGCGGCCGACATCCTGATGTTCAACGCTCACCGCGTGCCGGTCGGCAAGGACCAGGCCCAGCACATCGAGATGGCCCGGGATGTAGCCCAGCGCTTCAACCATCTCTTTGGCGACGGCCAGGACTTCTTCGTGCTGCCCGAGGCCAGCATCGACGAGGAGATGGAGCTGCTGCCGGGCCTGGACGGCCGCAAGATGAGCAAGAGCTACGACAACGTGATCCCGCTGTTCGAGGGCGGGGCCAAGGGTCTGCGCGAAGCCATCGCCCGCATCGTCACCGACTCGCGCCTGCCCGGCGAGCCCAAGGAGCCCGAGGGTTCGCACCTGGTGCAGATCTACGACGCCTTCGCGAGCCCCGCGCAGCGCCAGGCCTTCCGCGAGGCGCTGCGCGCCGGCCTGGCCTGGGGCGAGGCCAAGCAGCAGCTGTTCGAGCTGATCGACGCCGAGATCGGCCCGATGCGCACGCGCTACGAGGCCTTGATGGCCCACCCAGAGCAGATCGAGGCGGTGCTGATGGCCGGCGCCGCCAAGGCGCGCGCCCAGGCCGCGCCGCTGCTGCAGCGCCTGCGCGAGGCGGTGGGCCTGCGCCGCTTCCGGCCGCTGGCCGCGCCGGTGCAGGCGGCGACCAAG
>NZ_JAQOWX010000017.1:0-1086 GCF_028462495.1 Paucibacter sp. XJ19-41 | reverse complement strand
GAGGACGACGGCCAGTTCTACTTCAAGCTCAATGCCGCCGATGGCGGCCTGCTGCTGCAAAGCCGCGGCTTTGCCCAGGGGCGCGAGGCCGGCCAGTGGGTGGCGCGGCTCAAGCGCGAGGGCACGGCCGCGCTGGCCGAGGCGCCGGTGGAGCGCGCCGCCGGGCTCGCGGCCGGCGCGCTGGAGCAGGCCCTGGATGCCCTGGCCGCTGCGGCCGCCGCCGAATAAGCAAGGCCGAGCCTGCGATGAGCCAGGGCGCGATCACCCAGCTGCTGGTGGATTGCTCGGGCGGTGATGCCCAGGCGCTGCAGCGGCTTTATGCGACGCTGTATCCCGAGATCAAGCGGGTGGCGCGGCAGCGGCTGGCGCAGTCGGGCCGGGTTGTCGGGCTCAACACCACGGCCCTGGTGCATGAGGGCTTTCTGCGCATCGCCGAGCAGGAGGGCTTGCAGGGCGCCTCGCGCGGCCAGTTCTTTGCCTATGTCGGCCGGGTGCTGCGCTCGGTGGTGATCGACCATGTGCGTGCCGAGGGGCGCGACAAGCGCGGCGGCGATGCGGTGATGCTGACCTTGTCGGCGGCCGAGCAGGTGGCGGCGGTCAGCAGCGAGATGGTGGACCTGATCGCGCTGGACCGCGCGCTGGCGCGCATGCAGGCGCTGGACCAGGGTCTGTACGAGCTGATCGAGATGCTCAGCTTTGCCGGCCTGACGATTGCCGAGGTGGCGCTGCTGCGCGGCACGTCCAGCCGCACCGTCAATCGCGAGCTGATCAAGGCGCGCGCCCTGCTGCAGGAGCTGCTGGGCGACGGCGCCCCCCCTGGCTGAGGCCGATGCTGGCGCGCGATCAATGGCAGCGCCTGTCGGCCGGCTTTGACGAGCTGGTCGAGCTGGGCGCGGTCGAGCGCGCTACCCGGCTCGCCGCGCTGCGGGCGCGGGAGCCGGAGCTGGCCGAGCGCCTGGCGCGCATGCTGGACTCGGCCGACCAGGCCGCCGAGAGCGTCGATCGATCCGAAGCAGCCGCACCGGCCCAGGGCTTTCAGCAGCGCCTGGCCCGGGCGCTGGCGGCCGAGCCCGGTGGCGGCGGTGG
>NZ_JAQOWX010000169.1:0-8947 GCF_028462495.1 Paucibacter sp. XJ19-41 | reverse complement strand
GTGGCGGATCGCCGCATACAGCAGGCCGGGCGGCCGCGCATCGATGCCAAAGCGCGCCGAGCCATCGATCTTGGCGGCCAGGTCCAGGCGCGGCGCGGACTGCCCGATCAGGGTCCATTGCCCTCTCGGCTTCAGCCCCACCTCGCCGGGCGGCGTGGCGGCCGCCGCCTGGGCGAACTCGCCGTAGTGGGCGCTATCGCCCGAGGCCACATGGCTGATCACGCCGGCGCTGATGCGCAACTCGGTCAGCGGCAGCTTCCAGCGCAGCGAGGCCGCGCCCAGCAGCTGCTGGCGGGCGGTGGCGGCGGCCCAGCGCAGCGGCTCCCAGGCATCCGCGATGCTGGAGCTGCCACCGGTGGCGTTGATACCCAGCTCACGCGCCAGCTTGGCCACGGTCCAGGCTCCCAGTCTTGCGGCCGGGCTTTCCTGGCCCGGCTCCAGGCTGCGCGGCGGGAGCGGCAACTGCCCGACAAACATCGCGACATTGCCGTACAGCGACTCGTGGCCGGCCGCGATCAGCCGCAGCCGCGCCAGCGGCACGGCCAGTTCCTCGGCCACCAGCTGGGCCAGCGCGGTATGCACGCCCTGGCCCATCTCGCTGCGGTTCATCGCCAGCAGCACGCTGCCGTCGGCGGCGATCTTGATCCAGCCATTCAGGCCGATCTCGCCGTCGACCACGGCCTGCGTCTTCGCATGGCCCAGCCGGCTGCGCGGCGGCAGCGCGGCAAAGCCCACCAGCAGGGCGCCGGCCGCGCCAAGACCGGACAGCAGCAGCGTGCGGCGCTTCATGCGCGCTGGCCCGCCGGCTTGGGCGCGCTCATCTGGGCGGCCGCATCCTTGATCGCCGCGCGCACGCGCGGATAAGTGCCGCAGCGGCACAGATTGGTCATCGCCGCGTCGATGTCGGCGTCGCTGGGCCTGCGCTTGCCGGCCAGCAGCGCGGCGGCGGCCATCAGCATGCCGCTCTGGCAGTAGCCGCACTGCGGCACCTGGTGGGCTATCCAGGCCTGCTGCAGCGCGCCGGCTGCCAGGCCCTCGATGGTCGTGACGGCCTTGCCCTGCACGCTGGCCAGCGGCGTCACGCAGGCACGCGCGGCCTGGCCATCGATATGCACGGTGCAGGCGCCGCAGGCCGCGACGCCACAGCCGAACTTGGTGCCGGTCAGGTTCAGCCCGTCGCGCAGCACCCACAGCAGCGGCATCGCGGCATCGTCCGCATGCGCGGGCAGCGCATGAACCTGCCCGTTGACCTTCAGTTCCATCCCCGCCCTCTTTCCGCTTGCGACGCCGCACGGCGTTCCGCGATTCACAATAGGGCCATGAGCAAGCCCGACCTCCCCACGCCCACCCTGATGCTGCTGCCCGATGGCCAGGCTCCGCAGCTGTTGTTCCTGCTGTTCCACGGCCTGGGCAGCGATGGCTCGCAGATGACGCCGCTGGCCCAGGCCCTGCGCGCCCAGTACCCGCAGGCCGCGGTGCTGAGTATCGATGCGCCCGAGGCCTTCGACGGGGCAGCGACTGCGGCCGCAGGTTACCAATGGTTTTCGCTGCAGCGGATCGACGACAGCAGCCGCATCGAACGGGTCGCGGCCGCGCTGCCCGGCTTCATCGCGCTGGTGCGGCACTGGGCGGATCACTTCGAGCTGCCCTGGGAGCGCGTCGCCCTGGGCGGCTTCTCGCAGGGCGCCATCATGGCGCTGGAGGCGGTGCAGGCCGAGCCCCGGCTGGCCGGCCGCGTGCTGGCCTTCGGCGGCCGCTATGCCAGCCTGCCCGAGCACGC
The DNA here is from genome assembly GCF_028462495.1 of Paucibacter sp. XJ19-41. Classification (NCBI taxonomy): domain Bacteria; kingdom Pseudomonadati; phylum Pseudomonadota; class Betaproteobacteria; order Burkholderiales; family Sphaerotilaceae; genus Roseateles; species Paucibacter sp. XJ19-41. Next base: position 7,167 of record NZ_JAQOWX010000169.1, on the reverse strand, counting down.
CCCCGAGGAGGTCAGCCTGCACCTCTTGCACGGCATGGCCGACGAGCGCATGCCCTACCGCGACATCGTGCAGGCGGCCCAGATCCTGGTGCAGCTGGGCGCCGATGTCACCGCCGACGTCAAGCCCGGCATCGGCCACGAGCTGCACCCCGAGCTGATCGCCAAGGCGATGGAGCAGCTGCGCACCTTTGTGCCGGCCCGGCTGTGGCGCGAGGCCGTGCTGGCGGCCGCCGAGCAGGATCGCAAGCCCAGCTGAGGGCGGCGCCGCGATGCGCCGATAAGCGGGCGATCCGGGCCGCTCATCGGCCGCTCATCTGCGGGATCGTCACTTGCTCCGGGCGGCGCGAAAGCACAGACTGAAGACCGGTCAAGCGTGATGCGAGGCGGTCATGGCAAGGGCGGTCGGACTGATCTGGCTGGGTGGTGGACTGGCGGCCACGGCGGCGCTGGCGGGCTTTACCGAGCTGCGCAGCTCGCGGCTGCAGGCCACGCTGTGGTCCTCGGCGGCGCGCGAGGCCAGCTACCGCGTCGAGGCCGGCCCCAGCCCCAGCATCAGCTTCCCGGGCGATGGCCCCTACGACGAACGCATGGGCTATAGCGCGCTGCCGCAGCACATCGAGCGCCTGCAGCAGCAGGGTTTCGTCGTCGCCAGCCAGGCCCGCCAGTCGCCGCAGCTGCTGGCCATGGCCGGACAGGGCTTGTTCATCCCCTACCGCGAAAAAAGCCAGGCCGGCCTGCTGCTGCGCGACTGCCGTGGCGAGGCCTTGCTGGCGCTGCGCCAGCCGCAGCGCCAGTACGCGCGCTTCGAGGACATCCCGCCGCTGCTGGTGCAGACCCTGCTGTTCATCGAGGACCGCCATCTGCTCGACGAGGACGCGCCGCGCCGCAACCCGGCGCTGGACCCCGAGCGCTTCGGCAAGGCCGCGCTGCAACAGTTGCAGCAACGCATCGATGCCAGCCGGCCGGCGTCCGGCGGCTCGACCCTGGCGACCCAGATCGAGAAATACCGCCATTCGCCGCAGGGCCGCACCGGCTCGGTCGGCGAGAAGCTGCGCCAGATGGCCTCGGCCTCGCAGCGCGCCTATCTGGACGGCGAGCAGACCCTGGGGCGCCGGCGCGAGATCCTGCGCGACTATCTGAACACCGTGCCGCTGGCCGCGCGCCCCGGCATCGGCGAGGTGCACGGCCTCGGCGACGGGCTCTGGGCCTGGTATGGGCGTGACGCCGACAGCGTCAACCGCCTCTTGCTGCAGCAGACCGACGCGAGCCCGGCCCAGGCCCTGGCCTACAAGCAGGCGCTGTCGCTGCTGATCGCGCAGCGCCGCCCGAGCCAGTTCCTGCGCGGCGACGGTCAGGCGCTGCGGCGCCTGACCGACAGCTATCTGCGCCTGCTGGCCGAGGCCGGCGCGATCCCGCTGGGCTTGCGCGATGCGGCACTGCCGCTGGCGCTGACACGGGCCGAGCCAGGGCCGCAGCCGCAGCGGCCAGACTTCGTGCAGCGCAAGGCCAGCGGCGCGCTGCGGGTCAAGCTGGCCGCGCTGCTGGACATGCCGCGCAGCTACGAGCTGGACCGGCTCGATCTGGCGGTGCAGACCAGCCTGGATGGCCGCGCCCAGGCCCTGGCCACGCGCACGCTGGCGGGGCTGCAAAAGCCCGAAGCGGCGCGCGCCGCCGGGCTTTACGGCCCCCATCTGCTGGAGGCCGGTGCCGACCTGCGCCCGCTGGTGTTCAGCCTGACGATTTACGAGCGCGGCGCACACAGCAACCGGCTGCGCGTGCAGGCCGACAGCCTGGCCCAGCCCTTCGACGTCAATCTGGGCGCCAAGCTGGACCTGGGCTCGACCGCCAAGCTGCGCACGCTGATCTCCTATCTGGAAGTCATCGCCGAGCTGCACCAGCGCTGGGCCGGCTTGACGCCCGAGGCGCTGCGCGCGCTGGCGCCGTCCGGCCGCGATGCGCTGTCGCTGTGGGCCCGCGACTACCTGCTGCAAACCCAGCCGCCGCGCGAGCTGCCGGCGATGCTGGACGCCGCGCTGCAGCGCCGCTACTCGGCCCATCCGGGCGAGGCCTTCTTCACCGGCGGCGGCCTGCACCGCTTCGAGAATTTCGCGCCCGAACACCAGCACCAGCAGTTTTCGGTCAGCGAGGCCTTCAAGCACTCGGTCAATCTGGTCTTCATCCGGCTGATGCGCGACATCATCCAGCATCGCATCCACGGCGGCGACGCTGCCGCGCTGATGGCCGAGCCCGGGCATCCGCGCCGCCAGGCCCTGCTGCAGCGCTTCGCCGCGGCCGAGGGCGGTCACTACCTGGCCGGCTTTCTGCGCCAATACCAGGGCCTGTCGGCCGCACAGGCGCGCGAGCGGCTGCTGGCCGACACGCGGCCGACGCTGCCGGCCCGCGCCGCCCTGCTCTATCTGCTGGAGCCGGCGGCCGACGAAGCGCGGCTGCGCGCCTGGCTGGCCGAGCAGCTACCCCAGGCGAAGGTCGATGCCGCCACGCACCGCCGCTACCAGGCGCTGTCGCTGGCCGACCGGGCCTATCTGGCCGGCCGCCACCCGCTCGAGCTGTGGCTGGTGGGGCAGCTGCAGCAGACCCCGGACGCCGGCCCCGAGGAGCTGCTGGCGGCCAGCGCCGAGGCCCGCCAGCAGGCCTATGCCTGGCTGTTCAAGACCCGCCAGCGCGCCGCCCAGGACCAGCGCCTGCGCCAGATGCTGGAGCGCGAGGCCTTCGGCGGCCTGCTGCAGTCATGGCGCCGGCTGGGCTATCCCTTCGACCGGCTGACACCCTCCTATGCCAGCGCGATCGGCGCCTCCGGCGACCGCCCGGCGGCGCTGGCCGAGCTGATGGGCATCATCGTCAACCAGGGCGCGCGCCGGCCCCAGCAGCCGATCGAGGCCCTGCATTTCGCGGCTGGCACGCCCTTCGACACCCGGCTGGAGGCGCGTGGTGCGGCGGTGCAGCAGGTGCTGGCGCCGGCGGTGGCCGAAGCCGCCTGGCGCGCCCTGGTTGCGGTGGTCGAGGACGGCACAGCAAGGCGGCTGCGCGGCGTCTTTCTCGACGCCCAGGGTCAGGTCTTGCCGGTGGGCGGCAAGACCGGCACCGGCGACCATCGCCAGACCCGGGTCGACAAGAACGGCCGCCTGATCTCGGAGCGCGTCGTCGAGCGCTCCGGCACCCTGGTCTTCACGCTGGGCGAGCGCTACTTCGGCACCGTCACCAGCTATGTGCACGAGCCCGATGCGGCGCGCTACCACTTCACCAGCGCGCTGTCGGTGCAGCTGCTGAAGTCGCTGGGGCCGTCGCTGCTGGCGAGCTTGCAAAAGGAGCGCTGCAGCGTGGACTGAATTCAGTCGAGCACGACCTCGGTCCGCACCGTGCCGGCCCGCTCGGCACTGGCGGTAAGCGCCAGCCGCGTGCCCTTGGGCGCGCGCACCACCCACTCGCCGACGGCCCGGTCGGCCGTGACCTCGCGGCTGGGCAGGAAGGCCTGCTGGCTCTGCTTGGGCGCATGGCCTTCCAGCTGCGGGCCTTCGATGCGCTCCTTGCCGCCGAGCAGGCTGATCTCGGGGTTGCCGGGCGGCAGGTGGATCTCGAACATCACGCCGCGCACCACCTTGCGCTCCAGCGCCCGCTTGGTGATGTAGGCCGGCAGATAGCCGCTATTGGCCACCGCCAGGCGCACCCGCCAGGTGTCGGGGCCGAGCGCCCGCACCTCGGTGCGCAAGAGCTCCAGCTTGGGCAGGGACAGCGCGATCTGGTTCATCCAGCCCGGGAAGCGCGCGGCCTCGCGCTCGCGCAGATGCGGCGGCGGATTGCGCCAGTAGTTCATCTTGTCCCAGCCGCCGATCTCGACCGCGCCGAGCTGCGGGTGCTGGAAGGGCCGCCAGTCCACATGGGCCCGGCCCTCGCACTGCTCGTCGCTCCACTTCAAGAGCTTCAGATCGTCCTCGACCGGATGGTCGCGGTACCAGTCGATCCACTTATAGCCCTCGATGCCGGCCTCCTTGTTGGGCGACCAGATCTCGACCACCCAGAACAGCGCGCCCAGATGCTCATAGACCCAGTCCTGGGTGCCGGAGATGACTTCCTTGGGGTGGTATTTGAAGTCGTGCCAGATGCTGATGGCCGGGTAGCCGCTGTGCTTGACGCCCAGCTCCGAGAAGCGCTTGTAGGCCCACAGGTCCTCGGGAATCATGTCCTCGTCGCTGTGGCCGCCCATGGGACGCAGGATCACGCCGCTGTGGGTGTGATAGCTGATCGCCGCGCCGATGTTCGGGTGGCCGGTGATGAAGTCCACCATGGCCCGCACCTCGGGCTCGCTGGTCGGGTAGGGGCCGGCGCCGACCTGCTTGTATTCCTGGCGCCACTCGCTGGGGAAGTTGCGGTTCAGGTCCAGCCCTTCGCGGTCGCGGTTGACCGTCACCGTCAGGCCGTCGTGGTTCTTGATGAAGCCCTCGGGGATCAGCCGGTAGTACTCGCCGCCGAACTCGCCGGGCTCGCGCGCCACCATCAGGCGCGGGTCCTGATCATGCTTTTTGTAGCCGCCATGCGGGTCGGGTACGCGCATCGTCAGGATGCGGCCGTCGCCGTCGACGTCCTCGATGCTCAGGCCGTCGACCGGCTCCTCGTCATAGGGGTAGCGGCGGGTCGAGGAGCGGATGTGGCGCGGCCGATCGGCAAGGGCCAGCTCGGCGCCGTCGGGGTTCAGGCGCGGCACCATATAGATGACTCGCGTGTCCAGCAACTGGGTCACCTGCACATCAGTGCCGTACTTGAGCAGCAGGTCGTGCAGGTAGTACAGGCAGGTGGTCGAGGCGGTCAGCTCGGCGGCGTGGATATTGCCGTCCAGCCAGAAGGCCGGCTTGTCGATGTCGGCGCCGGTGGCGGTATTGGTCAGCACCAGCGCCCAGATATCGCGGCCCTCGTAGCTCTTGCCGATGCTGCGCACCGAGACCAGATTGGGCCGCGCCTCGGCATAGGCGAACAGGAGCTGGCTCAGCTCCTCGTAGCGGTAGAACTCGTCGAATCGCGGGCTGGGCAGGGCTGACATGGCGGGAGCGGTATTGGCAGTGCGGCCGATTGTGCCCAAAGCCCGGTCTCGCCGCAGCCGGGTTGACCCGCTTGGGTGCGCTGCGCGTCACTGGCCCTTGAACAGGCCCTGGAACTGGCGCGACACCGGCAGCCTCTCCTCGCGGCCCTTCAGGGTCAGCACCATGGTGTTCTCGTCGATGCGCAGGGCGCTGGCGATCTGGCGGCTGTTGACCAGCACCGAGCGGTGCACCTGCCAGAACTGCTCGGCGTCCAGGCTGGCCAGCAGCTCCTTCAGCGGCGTGCGTATCAAGGCCTCGCCACCCAGATGCACGACCCGGGTGTAGCGGTTGTCGCTCTCGAAGAAGATCACGTCCTCCGGCGCGATCAGCTTGACCTCGCGGCCCAGCGAGGCCTGGATCGGGCGCTGCAGACGGGCCGCGGCCACCTGCGGCAGCAGCTGCTGCAGCAGCGCCTGCAGATCGGGGCCTGGCTGCCGGCGCTGCACTCGACCCTGCAGGCGCGTGATGGCCTGGCTCAGGCGGGCCTCGTCCACCGGCTTCAACAGATAGTCGACCGCACCGGCGTCGAAGGCCGAGATGGCGTGGTCGTCGAAGGCGGTGACGAAGACGACCTGCGGCGGCGTGGCGGTGGCGGCCATGCGGCGCGCCACCTCGAGGCCGCTCAGGCCGGGCATGCGGATGTCGAGAAAGCAGATCTGCGGCTCGTCGGCCAGATAGTCGTCCCAGGCGTCGACCCCATTGGCGCTGGCGGCCACGATCTGCAGCTCGGGCCACAGCCGGGCCAGCGCCGCGCGCAGCTGCTCGCGCGGGCCTTCTTCGTCATCGGCAATCAGGGCTTTGATGTCGCTCATGGATGCGGGTCAATCGTGATGCGGGCCAGGCAGCCGGGCTGCTGCGGCAGGACTTCAAGCCGGGCGCGCTCGCCATGCAGCTGGGCCAGGCGGGCGCGGGTGTTGGCGAGGCCGACGCCATCGCAGGGCGCTGCCGTCAGGCCGGCGCCATCATCGCTGACTTCCAGCAGCACCCGGCCCGCCTCGGCGTGCACCTGCACCTCGATGCGACCGCCGCGCAGGCTGGGTTCGATGCCATGGGCAATCGCGTTCTCGACCAGGGTCAGCAAGGCCCCGGGCGGCAGCTGCAGCGCATCGAGCCCCGGCTCGGTCCGCAGCGCCCAGCGCAGCCGCTCGCCCAGCCGGGCCTGCATCACCTCCAGATAGCTGCGCACGATGGCCAGCTCCTCGGCCAGGCTCAGCGCATCGCGCTCGAACATCGGCAGGGTGGCGCGCAGATAGCGGGTGAAGGAGCGCAAGGTGGGGCCGGCGCGGCCGTCCTGCGTGTCGACCCAGTGCTGCAGCGAGGCCAGGGTGTTGAAGAGGAAATGCGGCTGGATCTGGGCCGTGGCGAGGCGGCGCGCCAGGCTCAGGCTGCGGGCCTGCTCGTCCAGCTCGGCCAGCCGGGCCTCGATCTGCTGCACCCGGTACAGGGTCAGAAACCACCAGGCGCTCAGCGCCGTCACCAGCGCGCCGGTCACCACCAGCAGCGGCAGGACCGGCGTCGGGTGGCCCCGGCCCTGGTAGAGCAGCAGGCCCAGCAGGAACAGCAGGGTCAGCAGCCAGCTGGCGATATTCAGGCGCAGCCGGCTCGGCTGCTTCCATAGCCACCGTGCAACCGCCAGCGCGGCGGCCGCAGCGCCCAGGCTCAGCAGCAGCACCGGCAGGCCCCAGCCCTCGGGCAGCTCGGCACTGAAGATCAGCAGCATCACCAGGGTGTTGCCGTAGACATAGTGGTCGATGCCGCGCGGCCAGGCCTGGGTGCCGGCGCGCGCCAGTTCCTCGGCGGAGAAAACCCGGCGCGGCCCGGGGCACAGCCACTGGGTCCAGTCCAGTGCGGCGGGCTTGCGGATGGATTCGCTCATGGGTGACAGTCTAGGCAGGCGCCGGGCGCCGCTCGCTGGTGCTGCGGCGAATGGCGGATTCGGCGGTTGGGCGGTGGCTTCAGCGCGCCAGCAGGGCGCCGTCGACAAACACCTTCAACTCGCCGGGCGCGAACGCGACCCAGGGTTCGTCGCGGGTCAGCGGCTCGGTGGCGATCACCGCGACGCGGTCCTGGGCCG
>NZ_JAQOWX010000168.1:0-9078 GCF_028462495.1 Paucibacter sp. XJ19-41 | reverse complement strand
CGGCGTCGCCTGCGCCTTGCAGCAGGCCGGTGACGCCAGCGGCGCACGGGCCGGTGTCGAGGCCGTGCTGGCCGCGGTGGCCGGCCGCGGCGGCTGGCAGGACGACGAGGCGGACGCCGCCATCTGGTGCGCCCGCGTACTGGCGCAGCAGCAGGACCCGCTTGACGCCCCATGCTTGGCCGCCACTCTGGCCGCCGCCCGACGCGGGCTGATCGCGCAGGCGGCGATCTTCGAGGATCCGATCCAACGTGCGCAGTTCCTGCAAGCGACGGCCCTGCGCCGCGAGCTGCAGCTGACGGAGGCCGCGCTCAAAACAGCGCCGTCACCCTGACCGTGCCATCCATGTCCTCGGTCCTGACCTGGCTGGCGCCCTGCCTGGCCAGGCGGATCATGTGCTCGTTGCTCGGCAGGATCTCGGCGACGAAGCCGAGCACACCGGCGGCCCGGGCATGGGCGGCCAGATGGTGCTGCAGCTGGGCACCCAGGCCCGTGCCCTGCCAGTCGGGGTGGACGATGAAGGCGGTCTCGGCCAGATTGGTGCTGGGGTCCAGCACATAGAGCGCATGGGCGACGACCTGCGGGTCCTCGCGGGGGCCGGTGACGGCCACCAGGGCCACCTCGGTCTCCCAGTTCACATTGCACAGGCGCTGCACATCGGCGATCGACAGGCCGCGGATCCGGCGGAAGAAGCGGGTGTAGACATCGCGCTCGGGCATGCGGTGGAACAGCGCGCGCACCGCGTCGCCGTCGGCCGCGCCGGCCGGGCGCAGCAAGACCTGGCGCCGGTCCTTCAGCGTGACCTGGGCCTCCTCTTCGACCGCATAGGCGCGCAGATTGCGCAGCTGCTGCTCGGCCGGCAGATAGCCCAGGGCCTTGGCCTGCTCCAGCAGCGCGGCGCGGTGCTCGGGGTGGGCGATCTGTATCAGCGCCACGGCACGTTCGCGGATGCTCTTGCCAAACAGATAGGCGATGCCGTACTCGGTGATCACGTAATGCACATCGCTGCGCGCGATCGCGACGCCCTCGCCGGCCTGCAGCATGCCGCGGATCCGCGAGGTCTTGCCCTCTTCGTCGGTGGACGCCAGGCAGATGATGGCCTTGCCGCCGACCGAGCGTGAGGCGCCCTGCAGGAACTCGGCCTGGGCCGCCAGGCCGCCGTAGAAATCGCCGCCGAACTGGTCGGCGCAGACCTGGCCGCTCAGGTCCACCGCGAAGGCCTGGGTCACCGACACCCTCTTGTGCTGCCGGGCGATGGTCCAGGCATCGCAGACCGCCTCGATCGGCTGGAAGCTGAACAGCGGGTTGCGGTCGATCAGCTCGTACAGGCGCTGAGAGCCCATCGCGAAGCTGCAGACGATCTTGCCGACCTGGTGGCTCTTCTTCTTGCCGGTCAGGATGCCGCGCTCCAGCAGCGGGATGATGGCGTCGGTGATGACGTCGGAGTGGATGCCCAGGTCCTGGCGATCGCTGAGGTACTTCAAGGCCTCGTTGCTGAAGCGGCCCAGGCCGATCTGCAGGGTCGAGCCGTCGTCGATGATGCTGCCGATGTAGCGTGCGATGCTCTCGACCACGGCGCCCGGCTGGGCCGGATGGCGGTACTCAATCACCGGCGTGTCGACCGGCACCAGATGGTCGATCTCGCCGATGTGCAGCATCGAGTCGCCCAACGTGCGCGGCATCTGCGGATTGAGCTCGGCGATCACCAGGCGGGCGCGCGCCACGGCGGCCGGGATCACATCGACCGACAGGCCCAGGCTGACATAGCCGAACTCGTCGGGCAGCGAGACCTGGATCAGGGCCACATCGACCGGGATGCGGCCGATCGCCATCAGCTGCGGTACGCGGGCCAGCGAGATCGGCACATAGTCGGCCAGGCCCTGGCGCACGGCGGCGCGCATGTCCTGGCCGACGAAGAAGCTGCGGTGCCGAAAGCGCGTCTGCGGCTGGCCGGCCGCATCATGGGCGAGCGCATGGTCGGTCAGGAAGTGCAGCAGTTCGACATCGGCGGGCGTCGGCCGGTGCGCCTCCAGCGCCGCCACCAGGCTGCGCGGTGTCGCGCAGGCCGTACCGACGAAGACATGCTCGCCGGCGCGAATCCGGGCCACCGCCTCGGCGGCGCTGCAGATCTTGTCGGCGCAGGCCTGCAGGCGCGGATCCAGCGCTGCGGGCGCGTCGGCGCTGGCCGGGCGGCGCTGGCTCCAGCGGGTGATCAGACCTTGCAGCAGAGCACGTGCTTGGTTCATGGCGATCCTCGGGCTCAGTCGTCGCCGGCCGGCACGGGGGCGGTCCCATCGAGCACCTCGCAGGCATGGGCATAGCCCTGCGCGACGATGTGCTCGAAGCGTTTCCACTGCAGCATGCCGACCCGGTCCAGCGGCGGGTTCATATAGACATCGGTCAGCTTGCGCGCCTGGCGCTGGCGCGAGACGCTGTAGAGCACGGTGACGTTCATCAGAAAGGCCGTCAGCGAGGGCAGGCGGTAGCGGCGCTGGGCACGCGGGCGCAGCCGGTCGCGCAGCAGCGCCCAGGTGCCCGGCACGTCCTCATGGGTGATGCGGCGCGGCTTGCGGAAGCTCAGGTCCACNGCCGGTCGCGCAGCAGCGCCCAGGTGCCCGGCACGTCCTCATGGGTGATGCGGCGCGGCTTGCGGAAGCTCAGGTCCACGCCGATCACGCGGCCGACACCACGCATGCCGCGCATCACGTCGACGGGGAAGTTGTTGAAGGTGCCGCCGTCGCACATCAGATCGCCGTCGATGATCAGCGGCGGCAGCGCGCCGGGGATGGCAATGCTGGCCAGGATGGCATTGCGCATCGGACCGCGGCGCACGATGTGCTCGCTGGCCTTCGAGTAGTTGGTGGCGACGCAGAAATAGGTCTTCCAGACATCCTCGACCCTGACATGGTCCTGGCCCGTCAGCTCGCGCAGCGCGGTCTCGACCAGGCCGCTCAGGCGCCGGCCCTTGATCAGCGAGAGCAGCGGGATCAGGTTGAAGTCGCTGGTGGGCTTGGCCGAGAAGACCTTGCGCGCGTTGGCCAGCACCGCCTCGAAACCCCGGTCGGTGGCCACATAGCCGGCCATCACCGAGCCGATGCTGGTGCCGCCCACCACATCGATCTCGATGCCGCGCTCCTGCAACGCCCGGTAGACGCCGAGGTGGGCGATGCCGCGCGCGCCGCCGCCGGCCAGCACCAGGCCCACCGCCGTGCGGCTGATCAGGCGCGCCAGCCGGGCCATGTCGCGCGTCAGCGCGGGGCGGATGTGCAGATGATCGGTCAGCGGCCGGCGCTCCAGCCAGGCGGCCGTGCCAGCGGGCGAGCGCCGCTCGGCCGGGTGCAGCAGCACCAGGATCTCGGCCGCGTCGGTGCGCGGCGGGCGCCGCACCAGGCATTCCGCCTCGATCGGGTGGATCAGCGGCGGCGCATCGGCGTCGGCCAGCAGATAGAGCTCGTCGCAATGGCGGCTGCAGCGATAGGTCCAGGAGGTCGGCGTGGCGTCGCCTAGCAGCAGCACGAAATCGTGCTCGGCCTCGATCTCGTCGAGCCGCACCGCGATGCTGCGGTCGGCTTCGGCATCGCCCTGCTCGCGGTGGGTGATGCCGGGCAGGCCCAGGTCGGCGTCCAGAAGGTCGGCATCGACCACGGCCACCCGCCCGATGCTGCGCAACTGTTCGGCCAGCGCGCTCGCAAACGTGCCGAGATCGACCCCGGCGCTGATCGGCAGCAGGCCGATGGTCACCGGCCGGTCCATCGCGGAGCGGGCGCCCTCGGTCTGCAGCCGCTTGATGATCTGCCGCGTCAGCGCGATCGAGACCTGGCCGCTGAGCGCCAGCAGCTGCCTGAACTCGGCCTTGCCCAGGCGCACCAGCACGGTGTCGCGGATCGCCACCAGGGTGGCCGAGCGGGGCTCATCGGTGTAGAGGCTCATCTCGCCGACCATCTGGCCGCGGCTGATCTCGCGCACCATGCGCTGGCGGCCGTCCTCGTCGCTGATATAGGTGCGCAGCCGGCCGCTGACGGTCAGGTACATCGCGTCGCCGGGTTCGCCCTGGCTCATCAGGGTCTGGCCGCCGGCCAGCTCCACCCATTGCAGATGCTGCAGCAGCAAGGCCATCGCATCCGGCTCGATGTCGCCGAGAAAGCTGCGCAGATGGCGCATCAGCAGGTCGTCGAGGTACTGCGCGCGAACACAGGCCTTGTTCATGGTGCCTAACGATTTTTCTATTGTTGATGCGGCTCGTGCGATGCAATGTAACCGAGGGTTGGCGGCCTTGCCGCCGCAGTTCTGCAGAATGGCGGCTTTGCACTTCGGTTCGAGCCCGCGCCTCCCATGAGCCTGCAATACCTGACCCTGCCCGTGACCGCCTTCCAGCAGAACTGCTCCCTCGTCTGGTGCGATGCCAGCCGCGAGGCGGCGGTCATCGATCCCGGCGGCGAGCTGCCGCGCCTGCTGGCGGCGGTGCACGAGCACGACCTGACCCTGAAGGCGATCTGGCTGACCCATGCCCATATCGACCATGCCGGCGGCACCGGCGAGCTGGCGCGCAGCCAGGGCCTGCCCATCATCGGGCCGCACCCGGGCGATCAGTTCTGGATCGACGGCCTGCCGCAGCAAAGCCAGATGTTCGGCTTTCCACCGGCCGAGTCCTTCACCCCGACGCGCTGGCTGGCCGACGGCGACACGGTCAGCATCGGCCACGAGACCCTGCAGGTGCGGCATTGCCCGGGCCACACGCCGGGCCATGTGGTGTTTCACTCGGTGGCGGCCAAGCGCTGCTTTGTCGGCGATGTGCTGTTCGCCGGCAGCATCGGCCGCACCGACTTCCCCGGCGGCGACCACGCCACGCTGATTGCCTCGATCACCGGGCGGCTCTGGCCGATGGGCGACGACACCGTCTTCATTCCCGGCCATGGCCCGGAGAGCAGCTTCGGCCGCGAGCGCCGCAGCAACCCTTATGTTAGGGATGACAGGTGAATACTTCACAAACGCGGGCGCCAAGATTCACCGCCGCCGCACAAGACCTGGCCCTAAGCTTCTGATCACGCTGTCATCACTCGGTAGCGCTTCAGGGAGCTCAGCAATGAATGCAATCGACTTGGCCACCGTTTCCGCTGTTTCCACCGTTTCGCGCAGCACGGCCGTTCCCGAGCGCCGCCGCGCCGCCTCGCTGAGCAGCCACTGGCTCGGCCTGGTGCTGGAGGAGCTGGACTACGGCGTGCTGTTGCTGAACCAGCGCGGCGAGCTGCTGCACAGCAACCGCGCGGCCCGCCTGGCGATGGATGCGCGGCATCCGCTGCAGCTGCTGGGCGGCCAGCTGCGGGCGCGCTGCGCCAAGGATGTCAAACCGCTGTTCGAGGCCCTGGCCCATGCCGAGCGTGAGGGCCGGCGCTGCCTGCTGCGCCTGGGCGAGGGGGCCGAGCAGGCCAATGTGGTGGTGGTGCCGCTGAACCGCGATGTCGAGCAGGCGGCGGTGCTGCTGGTGCTGGAGCGGCGCGAGCTCTGCGGTGCGCTGGCGGCGCAGTGGTTCGCGCTGCGTTATGGCCTGACCCCGGCCGAGACCGAGGTGCTGAAGGCGCTCAGCGACGGCGCCGAGCCCAGCAGCGTGGCCCAGGCCCAGGGCGTGGCGATCTCGACCGTGCGCACCCAGATCCAGAGCATCCGGGCCAAATCCGGTGCGCCCAGCATCCGCGAGCTCTTGCGCCAGCTGGCGGTGCTGCCGCCGCTGATGTCGGCGCTGTACAACTGAGACTGACGCCCCGGGCCTACATCCCGTAACATCTGGCGCAGGAGGCGTGGCTTGGTGCCACGCAAGCCGCGCCGCATGGATAGCAGCACCGTTCTCGCGCAGATCTTCGAGCCCGCGCTGGCCGATCTGCCGCCCGCGCTGGCGGCACTGGCCGCGCGCGGCGTGGTGCGCAGCTACCGTCGCGGCACCGTGCTGATCGAGGAAGGCACGCAGGGGGACAGCCTCTACCTGGTGCTGTCGGGCCGCTTGCGGGCCTATGGCTGCGATGCCCGCGGCCGCGAGATCACCTACAGCGTCTACGGCGTCGGCGACTATGTCGGCGAGATGAGCCTGGACGGCGGGCCGCGCGCGGCCAGCGTCATCACCGAGGAAACCAGCCGCTGCGTGCTGTTGACGCGCGAGAGCATCCTGGCCCATATCGCCGCGCATCCCGAGTTCGCGCTGGAACTGCTGAGCAAGGTGATACGCCTGGCTCGCGCCGCGACGCTGTCGGCCAAGCAGATGGCGCTGCACGATGTCTATGGCCGGCTCAAGGCCCTGCTGGAGAGCGGGCCCCAGGAGCGGCTGACCCACCAGGCGATGGCGCAGCGTCTGGGCTGCTCGCGCGAGATGGTCTCCAAGCTGATGAAGGACCTGGAGCTGGGCGGCTATCTGGTGCGCAGCTCGGCCGGGCGCTACGAGCTGCGCAAGGCGCTACCGGCGCGCTGGTGAAGCGCCGGCCCCGCGCTTCAAGAGCGCTTGCGCAGCGGCGGTGCCACCTCGAACTGCTTGGCCGGCTTCTCGGCCCGTGCATACAGGCCCTCGACCTTGGGGATGTTGGCCTCGATATCGCGGATGCGGGTCGGCCCGGCCGGGTGGGTGGAGAGCCATTGCGGCGGCGCACCTTCGCTGGCCTTGCCCATCTTCTGCCACAGGCTGACGCCGGCCTCGGGCCGGTAGCCGGCGCGCGCGCCGAGCTCCAGGCCCACCAGATCGGCCTCGGTCTCGTCCTCGCGGCTGAACTTCAGGGTCAGCAGCTGGCCACCCATATTCAGCAAGGTGTCGCCGACATTGCCCAGGCCCAGCAGGCTGGACAGCAGGCCGGCGCCGACCCGGGTGGCCGTGGTCTTGGCCATGCGCTCGCGCGCATGCTCGCGCAGCGCGTGGGCGATCTCATGGCCCATGATGGCCGCGACCTCGTCGTCATCGAGCTTGAGCTTTTCGAGGATGCCGTAATAGAAGGCGATCTTGCCGCCCGGCATGCAGAAGGCGTTGAGCTGCTCGCTGCCGAGCAGATTGACCTCCCAGCGCCACTGCCGCGCGCGCGGGTTCCAGCCATAGGACTGCGGCACGATGCGCTCGGCGATCGCGCGCAGTCGCAGCAGCTGCGGATGGTTGGCCGGCGCCAGCACGCCCTTTTGCTTGGCCTCGGCCATCATCTGCTGGTACTGCTGGGCACCGGCGTTCTCGACCTGCTCGGCCGGCACCAGGCTGGTCAGCTTGCTCTGCTTGCCGACATTGACGCCCTCCTGGGCCCAGGCGGGCAGGCCGGCCAGCGCGGCGCCGCCGGCCAGCAGGCCGGTGAACAGCCGGCGCTGCGGCAGGGCCGGCGCAGCATCCCCGCAGGTGCGGCAGTCGCAGCGGCCGAAGCCATAGCGCGGCGCGCTGGGCAGATGAGGATTCTCAAGAACCTGGAAGTGGGTGTGTTCAGCCATGGGGGCTATTTTGGGACAGATTCCGATTTGTCCAGCGCCGAGCCCGGTGATGCCCGCTGAAGGACAATCGCGCGATGTCCAGCACCCCCCCTTCCGCTGCCGGTTTCGACAGCCAGCAATTCCGTTCGGCCCTGGGCATGTTCGCCACCGGTGTCACCATCGTCACCGCGCGTGCCGATGACGGCAGCCTGGTGGGGCTGACCGCCAACTCCTTCAACTCGGTGTCGCTGGCGCCGCCGCTGGTGCTGTGGAGTCTGGCGATGAAGGCCGGCTCGATGCCGGTGTTCAGCCGCGGCTCGCATTACGCGATCAACATCCTGGCGGCCGACCAGAAGGCCCTGGCCCAGCGCTTCGCCACCCGCGACATCGACCGCTTTGCCGGCGTTCCCTGGCGCGAGGGCGCCGGCGGTGCGCCGGTGCTGGAGGGCGTCGCGGCGGTGTTCGAATGCGCGAACCGCAGCCAGTACCAGGAGGGCGACCATGTGATCTTCGTCGGCGAGGTCGAGAGCTGCCACTGGGCCCCGAACGCCCAGCCGCTGATCTTCCATGGCGGGCGCTACTACACCGAGCTGCCGATCTAGCTGGCAAGGCATGGCGTCATCGATGAGATAATGCGAATCGTTCGCATTATCAAATCAACCGATGAGTGCCCCGTCCACCCTGCTCGATCCTCTGGCCCTGCTCTACCGCCAGCACCATGGCTGGCTGCTGGGCTGGCTGCGCCGCCGGCTGGGCAGCCCGGAGACGGCGGCCGAGTTGGCGCAGGACACCTTCGAGCGCCTGCTGCGCCAGCCCGCGCTGCTGAGCCAGCTGCAGGCGCCGCGCGCCTTTCTCAGCACCGTGGCCCATGGCCTGCTGGTCAATCACTGCCAGCGCCGCGACCTGGAGCGCGCCTATCTTGAAACCCTGGCCCTGCTGGCGCCGGACAGCCATCCCTCGCCCGAGCAGCAGGCCCAGACCCTGGAGCTGCTGCTGGCCGTGCAGCGCCTGCTGGCGGGCCTGGCCGAGCGGCCGCGCCGTGCCTTTCTGCTGGCCCGGCTGGAAGGCCTGGGCTATGCCGAGATCGCCGCGCAGCTGGGCGTGTCCGAGCGCATGGTCAAGCACTATATGGCCCAGGTGATGCTGCATTGCCTGCGGCTGCGCCAGCAGGGCGGCGGTCTATGAGCGGGCCCGACAGCCAGGTGCTGGCGCAGGCGGCCGACTGGTTCGCCCGCCTGCAGGACCCGGCCCTGAGCGAGCCGGAGCGCCGGCGCTGGCAGGCCTGGCAGCAGGCCTCGCCCCAGCACGCGGCGGCCTGGCGCGAGGTCGAGGCGGTCTGGGGCAGCCTGAGCCCCTTGCAGGGCCTGCCGCTGGCCCAGGAAACACTGGCGCGCGCCGGGCTGCAGCGCCGCCGTCTGCTCAAGCGCAGCGGCGCCGCGCTGCTGGGCCTGGGCGGTGTGGCCACGCTGGGCTGGCAGATCCAGGCCCAGCATCCGCTGGCCGATCTGCGCACGGCGGTCGGCCAGAGCGGCCACTGGACCCTGGCCGATGGCGCCGAGCTCTGGCTCAACAGCGCCAGCGCCGCCGATCTGCGCGAGGACGGCAGCCGGCGCCGCGTGCAGCTGCACCACGGCGAGCTGCTGCTGGACAGCCGCAGCG
>NZ_JAQOWX010000167.1:0-9300 GCF_028462495.1 Paucibacter sp. XJ19-41 | reverse complement strand
CCAGCACCTGACCGCCGCCCGCGGCCGCGAGCCCGGCCTGCGCCTGGCCCGCGGCGGCGCGGAGATCACGCTGGCCGACTGGGGTGCCGAGCTGCTGGACGGCTGCGCGCCGATTGCGGCGGCCCTCGATGCGGCCCATGGCGGGGGAGCCTACCAGGCGGCGCTGGCCGATGCCCGCCTGACCCTGGCCCAGCCCGAGCGCAGCCCCTCGGCCCGGGTGCTGGCCGCGATGGCGCAGGACTTCGGCGACAGCCATGTGGCCTTCATCCGCGCCCAATCCGAGCAGACCCGCCAGGCCCTGCTGGCCCTGCCCTTCGGCCCCGAGTTGCAGCAGCGCTTTGCCGCGATGGCCGAGGCCTCGGTGGCCGAGCAGCGCCGCATCGAGGCCGCCGATGTGATGGACTTCGAGAGCTATCGGCAGCGCTATCTGGCGCCGCAAAGCCTGTTTGTCTGAACGGCCACCGGCCCGGCCCGCTCAGGGCTTCAGATAGGCATAGCCCTCGCGCGTCTGCAGCCGCGCCGCCCGGACCACGCCGGAAGGCGTGAACGCGGCGTCCATCACGAAGGCCTCCTTGTCGAGGTTGCGGTTCTTGAAGGTGATCTCGCAGACCTCGAACTTGACGCCGCGCGCCACCAGGGCCGAGACCAGGGGCGCGTAGTCGATATTCGGGTTGTTCTTGTCCTTGGCGCCTTCCAGCAGGAAGTCCACGCCCTCGGCATGGGTCACGACGACGATACGGGTGTCGGGCGCCACGTCCAGATGGTTGCGGATATTGCGCAAGCCCTTGGTGGCCTGCAGGGCCGCGTTGTCGATGTGATAGACGACCTTGTCGCCCGCAGCGGCGGTCTGGGCGATGGTGGACATGGGCAGGGCCAGCGCCAGGCCGGCCAGCAGGGCGGTTCTTCGGGTGTTCATCGCGGTCTCTCCGTGGGTGAGTCGGACATCAGGGCAGGCGCAGCTCGGCCAGCTTCCAGTGCAGCAGGCCGTCGCGCCTGAGCACCAGGTCGACCGGCTCCTCGTCCGGCTTGCTGACGCTGAAGACAAAGCGGTCGGCGCCCTCATAAGCCATGCGGGTCTGAAGCGTGCCGGGCGGCTCGCCGGCCATGCCGGTGACGGCGGCCACCGGCTGCTGGCCTTGCAGCAGCCGGGCCAGGCTTTCGGGCGTGATCAGGCTGTCCACCATCGGGCCCAGCAAGGCGCCGGCCACCGCCGCGCCCAGCACATTGGCCGGGGTCGGCTCACCCCGCTCGTTGCGCTGATCGCCGATCAGGCGCGCCCGCACCCCGGTCTTCAGGCTCTGGCGCAGCGCCGGGAAATCGACATAGCCGGCCAGCTTGGCGGCGTCCTGCGCCGCCGCCGCGCTGCGGATCTGGTGCAGGGCCAGATAAGGCGTGGCGTAGAAGCACAGGCCGGCCAGCAGGGCGGCCGCAAGGCTCAGCTGGTGCCGGCGCCGCATCACAGGCTGGCGTTGACGCGCAGCGATTCCAGCCGCAGCGCCAGCGACTGCTCGAGCTCGCTGAGTGTGCGCCGCAGGCGCTGGCGCTCATCCGCGTCGGTCGCCAGCTCGACGGCAGCGCGCAGACGCGCCCGCTCGTGAAACAGCTCGACCTCGGGCGGTGCATAACCGGCGTTCTTCAGGATCTTGAAGGGCATGCGCAGCGCCTCGGGCGTCGCGTGCCAACCCTCATCCTCGTCGAACGGCCGGCCATAGCCCTCGGCCGCGGCCAGTTNAGGGCATGCGCAGCGCCTCGGGCGTCGCGTGCCAACCCTCATCCTCGTCGAACGGCCGGCCATAGCCCTCGGCCGCGGCCAGTTCGCCGGAGGCGGCGGCCTCGCGCAGCTTGCGGGCAATCTCTTCATCGAGCGTCATCGCGAGCACCCTAGCTTTCCGACAGGGCCAGCTTGATGCCGAAGGACAGGAACAGCGCGCCGATGCCCCGGTTCAGCCAGCGCGCCAACCCGGCGCCGAGGCGCAGGCGCTGGCTGGCCAGCGCGGTCGAGACCGCCAGGAAATGGCACCACAGCATGCCGTTGAGGTTGAAGATCGCGCCCAGCAGGATGAAGGCCAGGGCCTTGTGCGGCGCCTCCGGTGCGATGAACTGCGGCACAAAGGCCAGGAAGAACAGCGCCACCTTGGGGTTCAGCACATTGGTCAGAAAGCCCTGGGCGAAGATCTTGCGGTAGGGCAAGGCCGGGGTGAGTGCTGCTGGCGTGGCCGGGCCGGTCTGCTGGCGGCTCAGCAGCATCTGCAGCCCGATCCAGACCAGATAGGCCGCGCCCACCCACTTGATCACGGTGAAGGCCCAGCTCGAGGCCGCCAGCAGCGCCGACAGGCCCAGCGCCGCCGCCAGCACATGCACGCAGGTGCCCGCGCCTATGCCCAGCGCCGCCGCCGAGCCGGCGCGCCAGCCCTGGGTGGCGCTGCGCGTCATGATCAGGATGGAATCCGGCCCCGGCGCGATATTCAGCAGCAGGCCGGAGATGATGAACAGGGGCAGGTCTTGGGTGCCGAGCATGGTGAGTGACTGTAATCCCTGCGGCAAGGCCGGACGATGGTCATGGGCGCTCGCCCGGTTCGACGCTCATGCGGGTCGCAGCCCCTCGTCACCGCTGAAATCGAGCGACGTTTCGTCAGGCAGCGGCGTTGCCGCATCCCAGTCCTGTAGCACCGCCTCGGCGCGGGTCTGGTCGGCCTCGTCCACCACCAGGCGCAGCAGGCCGCAGGCCGGCAGCTCACCGACCCCGCCCAGCAGATGCTCGCCCAGCAGCCAGGCCTCCAGGCCCTGCTGCCGCAACAGGCCCAGCAAGAGGTGGCCCTCGATGGCACTGTCCAGCTGGCGCAAGGTGATACGGCTCATGGCGAGCCAGCTTACCCCAGCCCGCTCCGGCCAGCACGCACAATAGACTGCACACCATGCTCCACACCGCACACATCGCGCCGCTGCAAACCCTCTGGGCCTGGCTCGCCAGCTGGGGCCGGCTGCTGCATTTCGGCGCGCGCCTGCTGGTGCTGGCGCTGGCGCCGTCGAGCTACCGCCGCTCGCAACGCCAGTTGATGCTGCGCACTCTGTACCTGGCTACCGCGCCGCTGCTGCCGGGCTTTGCGATCGCCTCGGCGGTCGCCGCGCAGATCGTCATCCGCATCGTGCTGGCCACCGCGCTGAGCTATGGGCTGAGCCGCTATGCGCTGGACGTGCTGGTGCGCACCCTGGTGCTGGAGCTGATCCCGCTGTCGGCCGCGCTGTTCGCCGCCGTGCGCTACACCTTGCCGGCCGCCGAGCAGGTGCGCCGCCAGCGCCAGCAGGGCCTGCACAAGGCGGCGCTGGCGCGCGGCCTCGACCCGCTGCGCGACGAGGTGCTGCCGCGCGCGCTGGCCGGCGTGTTCGCCGCGATCACGCTGACCCTCTTGAGCAGCTTCATCACACTGGTGCTCAGCTATCTGGCCGTCTACGGCTTCAGCGGCTGGGGTGTCGAGGGCTTCACCCGCACCGTCGGCCAGGTGTTCAGCCCGGTGATCGTGCTGATCTTCGGCCTCAAGACGCTGCTGCTGAGCCTGGCCGTGGCCATCATCCCGATGGTGCCGCTGGCCCGCGAGGAAAGCCTGGCCGGCCGCGCCGACATCGCCCGGCTGGCGCGGCTGCTGGCCGTGGTGCTGCTGATCGAGCTGCTGTCCCTGGTGGGCAACTACTATTGAGTCATGACGGACAAGCAAGACCTGCCCCCCAGCGACGCCCCGCCGCCGGTTGCCAACCTGGACCTGAAGGCCCGGCTGCTGCTGCTGGCCGTGGCCCTGCTGCTGGCGGCGGCGGTGGCCTATGTGCTGTATGCGCGCGGCGCCTTCGAGCGAGCCCAGACCCTGGTGCTGGTGGCCGACAGCGCCGAGGGCGTGGTCGTCGGCATGGATCTGAGCTTCGCCGGCTTCGCGATCGGCCGGGTGCGGCGCATCGAGCTGTCCGATGCCGGCAAGGCCCGCATCGTCATCGATGTACCGCTCAAGGACGCGCGCTGGCTGCGCAGCAGCAGCGTGTTCACGATGGAGAGCGGCCTGGTCGGCGCGCCGCGCATCCGCGCCTACAGCGGCATCCTGGCCGACCCGCCGCTGCCCGACGGCGCCGAGCGCGAGGTGCTGATCGGCGACGCCGCCGCCGAGATCCCGCGCCTGATGGCCGGCGTGCGCGACCTGCTGGCCAATCTCAGCGCCATCACCGCCGACGATGCGCCGCTGAACCAGACGCTGCGCAATGTCCAGGCCACCACCGCGCGCCTGAACGGCCCGGGCGGCGCGCTCGGCGCGCTGATGGGCGATGAGCAGGACGCGAAAAAGATCATCCAGACCCTGGACCGCACCAACACGCTGCTGGCGCGCCTGGACGGCCTGGTCGCCAAGGCCGACAGCCAGGTCTTCGGCGAGCAGGGCCTGGTGCGCGACAGCCGCGCCACCGTGGCCCAGCTCAATAGCCTGCTGGGCGAAGCCCGCGCCAGCCTGAAGAAGGTCGAGGCCATTCTGCAGGACGTGCAAGGCATCACCGGCAACACCCGCGCCGCCACCGAAGACCTGGGCCAGCTGCGCGCCGAGGTCGAGGCCAGCCTGCGCAAGGTCGAGCAGCTGCTCAACGAGGTCAACCGGCGCTGGCCCTTCAAGCGCGACACCGAAATCAAACTGCCATGAAGCGTCTCGGCCTGGTCTGCCTGATCGCGTTCTTGGCCGGCTGCGCCAGCGGCCCGCCGCCGCCCGACTGGCAGATGAATGCCAAGAGCGCGCTGGAGCGCGCCACTGCGGCCTATCTGGCCGGCAACAGCCGGGTCGCGGGCCTGGACTTCGAGCGCGCCCGCGCCGAGCTGGCCCGCACCGGCCGCGCCGACTTGCTGGCCCGCGCCCTGCTGACCGAATGCGCCGCGCGCGTGGCCAGCCTGGAGTTCGACGACCAGTGCCCCGGCCTCGCCCCGCTGGCCGCCGATGCCGGCCCGGCCGAGCGCGCCTATGCCGCCTATCTGACCGGCCGCAGCGACGAACAACAAGACCTGACCCTGCTGCCCGAGGCGCAGCGCCAGGCCCAGCCGGCCGCCATCGCCGACCCGTTGGCGCGGCTGGTGTCCATGGGCGTGCGGCTGCGGCGCGGCGAAGCGGTCGATGCGGCACTGGCGGTGGACACCGCCTCGGCCCAGGGCTGGCGCAGGCCGCTGCTGGCCTGGTTGCATCAGCAGCTCAGGCAAGCACAGGCGGCGGGGGATGCGGCGGGCGCCGAGCGAGCGCGGCGCCGCATCGCGCTGGTGCTGGGCCCCCAATGAGTCGCGGCACCATGGGCAACTGGCTCGGGGCAGCAGCGGTCTTGGTGCTGGCAAGCAGCGGCCTGCGGGCCGAGCCGACGCCCATGCCCTATGGCTTTGCCGGGTTGAGTCTGGACACCACGGCGGCACAGCTGCGCCAGCGCTACCCTCAGGATGCGACGGGCAGCAGCTACATGACGCTGCCGTCCGAGCGCTCGCACGATCACATCTACAGCATCCAGATCGCCAGTCCCGATGGCTCGGGCCAGGGGCGGCTGCGGCTGGGTTTCGAGCGCCCGGCCGTGCAGGCCGCCGATGGCAAGGTCCTGAGCCCGGCGCGCCACCCGCGCTGCGACCAGCTCAGCACCGGGCTCAAGGCCCTGTACGGCCCCCCCGACCAGGTGCATGAGTACATCGAGGGCGACACCGACGGCTATCGCACCCGCATCCTGCGCTGGCAACAGGTGCTGCCGCAGCTGGCGCCGGCCCAGCGCGTCGAACACCTGGTGTTGCAGTGCGGGCGCAGCAAGACAGCACGCTGGTTTCGGGCCGATGCGCTGGAGATCTCGCGCCATCTGCGCTAGAAGTGCTCGCATGTCGCGGGCCTTCTCTCACGACTGTGACCGTAGCCCCCTGAAACGCGAACTGCACGCGATACCTGTCCAGCTTCAAGCCTGGAATCGCTTTTGCAGCCCGCCGCACCGGCTCTGGGTTCCCGGCTGAGGGTCAAGTCTCCTCTATTGCAGAACCAAACGTCTACCGGGAAACGGAAGACCCGACCCCGCTCGTCGTTGGACTCTCGGTTTGCTCCGTCCCCCGGTTTGCGTCCTCCGGTCGGTCCTGCGCCGCTGGCCGCCAGGCGCGCAGGAACAGCTCGGGCAGATAGTCCACGTCGATGGCCGCCTTGGCGCCGGCCGGCACCTCGGGGCGATGGCGGCCATCAAGCGGCCGCAGCAGCACCCGGCGCTGCGAGCGTTCGGCCAGCAGCGGCTTGAGCTCCAGGCCCCGCCGACCGGCCACCGCCACCAGCAGCAAGGCCAGCGGGCAGATCAGCGCCTCGCTGGCGCTGTCCAGATAGCTGTTGTAGGTCGCCATCTGGCGGTGGTGTTCATCGAGCATCTGGCCCAGTGCCACGACCGCCGCCTGCGTCGCTCCGGCAGCCACCGCTTCCAGCGCCTCAGGCAGGCCGGGCATCAACCAGAGCTGATGGCTTCGCTTGCGGGCCAGCAGGCGGTCCAGGCAGGGCCGCACATAGCTCCATTGCGGCGGCTGGCCCAGCCAGAGATCGGCCAGGGCTTCGTAGGCCGCGCGCAGGTAGCTCTGTTCGACGCTGTTGTACAGGTCGTCATGCGCCACCTGGCCTCGCAAGCCGCAGATCACACGGGCGTACTCATCGGCCTTGCCGGCATCGCCCAGCATCAGCGCAATCGCGAAGGCGCGGTAGCTGTTCTGGAACAGGCGCTCGCCCAGGCCTTGCACATGGCTGATCGAGAGCTCGGCCGCCTGCAGCGCCTCGCGCAAGGCCTGCAAGGCTTCGTCCGCTTCACCGCGCGCCAGCCGCAGCACGGCCACGCTCTGATGACAGGACGACCGGGCCAGGAAAAACGTGACTTCGCTGCCCGCCTCGCCCAACTCGCCCTGAAAGATCGCCAAGCGGTCCAGGGTGCAGCTCAGCCTGTAGTCCAGCTCGTCCTGCAGGGGCAGCTGTGGCTGCAGCTGCCGCTTCACTTTCCGGCCCTTGGCCGCTCCCGACTCCGCCATCGACACGCCCTCCGCTGATGCCCGGCGCGCTCTGGTGCAAGCGTCTGCGGGCGGGCGCGAGCATATCAAGCAAGGGTGAGCCGTGTGGCGGTCTGATGGCCGAGGTGGATCGGGGTCAGGTCTTGACTAGGGATCAAGTCTGACCATCGGCTTGCGTCAGCGGCACCTCCGGGGTAGGGCAAGACACGCTGTGTAACATGTCGCAACACAAGGGGATGACACAAATGACAAGGTGGATTCAGGAGTTCCAGCAAACCCCATTCAAGACCAACTGGGATGCTTTGCTTGGCGCCGTGTGGAAATTAGAGGCTGACGACGAAACCATTGCACCAACCGTGGAAGAGCTTGCCAGGCTTCGCAAGGCCTTGGCATTCGTCGATAGGATCATTTCGGATGTGGATCTTGAGCTGACACCTCGGTCAGTATGGTCAACCGCGCAGGCTCAAATCGACGCATGCATGGCACAGGTTCAAGCTTACGAATCGAATCGCAATCAGGCACACCTGGTTCAGGCGAATGAACATGCGGACAATTTGCTCACCTACTTCCGACCTTACATGGTCACGCCGGCAGAGGCTATCGAAGCTCACAGCGATGCCGTGCGCGCTTTCGCTGAACATGTCGAAGGCTACGCAGCGAGCATGCAAGCCAAGGGCACAGAGGCTTTGTCCACCCTGTCCGCTGCAGTTGCCAAGAGCCAGGGGCATCAGGAAGCGCTGGAAGTCATCGAGCAACGCGTGAGGGCCTTTGACGCATATCTGTTCGAAGGAGTTGGCGACGCGCCCCCTGCGGCGGACTACATGAAACAAATGGTCGACGCCACTCAGAAAGACCAACGAGCAATTGAGGCGCTACATGTGGAAGTTGCCGCAAAACACAAGTCGGCAGTTGCAGTGGCTGAGGTTGCAGAAACAGACATCGCCCGTCAAGTCAAAGATTTCTCAGATCTATTGGACGCAATCACCCTCAAACACAAGGAACTTTCGCGTTTTTACCAAAAGATCTTCGGTCGCCCAATCTCGGATGACGACGATATGCCGCGAGACGGCTTGGAACAGGAACTCGACGCTCGGCTGAATCAACTTACCAAGTACGAAGCAGAGCAGCAAACGCGCCATCGCACCCTGTTTGAGAAAATCGACGGGCTGCTACCGGGTGCGGCCAGCGCTGGTCTCGCAACGGCCTACCAGGCCCTCAGCAAGCAATTCGAAGGTCCCGTCAAGCAGTACACCAAGGCGTTCTATATCGCGCTCCTTGTTTTGCTGCTCTGTGGCCTGGTGGTGGTCATCGACGCTGTCACGTTCTCGCCGTTCCATATCGAGTTCGTGAAAGGCCGGAATTGGGAAGAGCTGCTCCTCACTGTGCTGACGCGCATTCCCATCCTCCTGCCAGTCATTTGGTTCGCGATCTTCTCGGCAACGCGGCGAAGCCAATATGAGCGACTCCAACAGGAGTACGCCCATAAGCAGGCCCTTGCGTCATCATATGAGAGCTACAAGAAGCAGCTTCAGGATCTCAAGGTTGATGCAGATGAACTGCAACGTGAGTTGATCGCGAAGACCATTGACGCGGTGACGTTCAATGCATCCAAGACCTTGGACGGTAACCATTCTGAAAAGCTACCCGCCATGCAGCTATTGGAGAAGCTCAGTGTCGATGAGGTCAAGAAGCTCTTAGAGCTCATCAAGACATCAAAGGCAACTTCATAGTGGAAGCAACGCCAGCGAGGCTGAGCGGCGCTGCGATCAAGTCTCCCATCTAGCAGAGCCAAATCCATCTCGAAATCGAAGGCCTGCCCCAGCCCAAACGCGCGCACCGTACCATCGCTCGCAAGCCTACTTGCCACATTAACCCCCGCCCCGCAGCTTGCTCAAGAACCGCCTCATATGCGGATCACTGCGCTGCAGCGGCACCTCGTCAAAAGCAAACCAGCGCACGGCCTCGAACTCGCCCGCATCGAAACGCGTCAACGGCGCATGGCGGTCGCCTTGCAGGACGTACCAGAGCGACACATCCTCATGGCCGGCGGTCAGGCCGACCGTGGTGGTGCAGGTGAGAAAGCGCGGCGGGCCGACCTCGGACTCATCCAGCACTAGGCCCAGCTCCTCGGCCAGCTCGCGCGCCACGGTGCGGCGCGGCGGCTCCAGCGGCTCAACATGGCCGCCGCTGGGCAGCCACAGGCGCGCATTGCGGTGGTCCACCAGCAGGATGTGCTCGCCATCCACCAGCGCTGTCATTGATCGGCGTAATCCGGCCACCTCGGATCGGCA
>NZ_JAQOWX010000166.1:0-9349 GCF_028462495.1 Paucibacter sp. XJ19-41 | reverse complement strand
GGGCCGGCGAAGCGGCGCTCCTGGTGGGCGCGCGCGGCGGCCGTATCAACGAGGCCCAGGTGCGCGCGCTGCTGAAGGCGCGCGCGCTGGCCGCCGGCATGCCGGCCCATGTGCACCCGCATATGCTGCGCCACTCATTCGCCTCGCATCTGCTGCAGTCCAGCGGCGATCTGCGCGCGGTGCAGGAGCTGCTGGGCCACGCCCATATCACCACCACCCAGGTCTATACCAAGCTGGACTACCAGCACCTGGCCAAGGTCTACGACGCCGCGCATCCGCGCGCGAAGAAAAAGCAATGAAACCTCGTTACCTGATGCCCTTGTTCCCGCTGCTGGTGCTCAGCGGCGCCGTACAAGCCCAGTCGCCGCTGCCGCGGCCGGGCTTTCTGCAGGCCCAGCCGGCCGCCTTCGAGGCCAACTGGACGCCGCTGAAGATGCCCACCGGCGAGCGCATCGCGCTGCTGGGCGCCAGCTATCTGGTCGCGATGAACGAGGACTGGGGCGTGGGCCCGAGCTTTTATGGCTCGGCCAAGGGCAATTTCGGCGGGATCTTCACGGTGGGTTTCACCGCCCAGCGGCGCTGGCGGCTGGGCTCCAGCACCCATGCGGCGGCCGGCCTCTATGCCGGTGCCGGTGGTGGCCTGAGTTCGGACAAGGTGCGCTTCGGCGGCGGCCTGATGTTGCGCCCCGAGTTGTCGCTGCGCACCGAGTTCGGCAGCTGGTATAGCGGCGTGTCGCTGGCCCATACTGCCTTCCCCAACGGTCGCGGCAATGTGCGCGGCACCTCGCTGGGCCTGGTGTTGGGCTATTCCGATGGCTTCTTCAGCTATGCGCCCGGCGATGCAGGCCGGCGCGTGCAGAACACGCGCCGCAGCGGCCTGGGCGTCGATGAGGTGTCCTTGAGCGTGGGCTCGTACAAGCCGCGCTCCGGTGCGCGCAACCGCAGCGGTGCGCCGGCCCAGCGCATGGGCAAGGCCGGCGCGGTGCTGCGCCAGTATGTGACCGAGGGCGCCTGGTGGGGCATGGAGGCGGCTGGTGCGGCCTCGGGCGGCGCCGATGGTTATATGGAAGTGCTGGCGACGATGGGTCAGGACTACGGTCTGGGCGGGCCGAATCTGCGTGCCGGCTGGCATGTGGCGACCGGCCTGGGCGGCGGTGGCGATGTCGACACCGGCAATGGCTGGCTGGTCAAGGGCGGACCGACGCTGCGCTGGAAATCCCCCT
This sequence comes from Paucibacter sp. XJ19-41, assembly GCF_028462495.1. Classification (NCBI taxonomy): domain Bacteria; kingdom Pseudomonadati; phylum Pseudomonadota; class Betaproteobacteria; order Burkholderiales; family Sphaerotilaceae; genus Roseateles; species Paucibacter sp. XJ19-41. The sequence goes on along the minus strand of NZ_JAQOWX010000166.1, from coordinate 8,126 downwards.
GGGGGCCGGCCCTGCACCTGGACGCCGGCGTGATGGGCTCGCTGACCGGCAGCTTCAAGTCCACCTATGTGCGCGCCTCGCTGGGCCTGCCGCTGGACAAGGCCACCGGCCTGTTCGGCCAGCCCAATGACGAGGGCGGCGTGGTGCGCACGCAAAGTGTCTATGCCAGCCTGATGCATCTGCCCAAGGTCAGGTTCAAGGACGGGCACGAGACCAGCGTCGGCCATCTGGCGATGGTGATGAGCCGTGATCTCGGCACCCATCTCTATGGCACGGCCCAGGCCGGCAGCGCGGCCTTCGGGCGCGCCGGTGCCTACTCCTTCGGCCTGTTCGGGCTGGGCCTGCAGGGCAAGCCGTTGGCCGGCGGACCGCGCGTCGGTGCCGAGTTGCTGGTGGGTGCGGCCGGCGGCGGCGGTGTCGCGGTGACCGGCGGCGCGATCGCGCAGGGCGAGGCCTGGGCCGAATGGCGCTTCGGCGAGAGCGAGCGGCTGCGGCTGCGCACCGGTATCGGCCAGTGGCGTACCTTGCGCGGCCAGACGCAGTCCTCACCGCTGGTCAATGTCTCGCTGGGCTATGCCTTCGGGGCGCTGAGCCGCTGAGCCACAGCGGCGACAATCTGCCGCATGAAATCCATACGTCTTCGCGCGGGCAAGGAACGCTCGCTGCAACGCCGCCACCCCTGGGTGTTTGAAAGCTCGCTGCACAAGGGCGGGGGCGATCCGGGTGAGACCGTGCGGGTCGAGTCGCACGAGGGCCAGTTCCTGTGCTGGGCGGCGTTCAGCCCCAGCTCGCAAATCCGGCTGCGGGCCTGGAGCTTTGACGAGGCCGAGCGCATCGACGCCGCCTTCTTCGAGCGCCGCATTGCCCAGGCGCTGGCGATGCGGACCCGCCTGGCCGTGGCCTCCGACGCGCTGCGCCTGATCCATGGCGAGGCCGATGGCCTGCCGGGCCTGATCGTCGACCGCTATGGCGACACCCTGGTGGCGCAGTTCGGCGCGGTCGGGGTCGAGCGCTGGAAGAAAACCATTGTCGACAGCCTGCTCCGGCAGACCGGCCTGAGCCGTTTCTACGAGCGCTCGGATGCCGCCTCGCGCGGTCTCGAGGGCTTGGCCGAGGCCTGTGGCTGGCTGCAGGGCGAGGGCGCAACCGAGCTGACGATCGCCGAGCACCAGTGGCGGCTGACCCTGGACATCGCCACCGGCCACAAGACCGGCTACTACCTGGACCAGCGCGACAACCGCAAGCGCTTTGCCGACGCGGTGCGCCACTACGGCTGCAAGCGCGTGCTGAACTGCTATAGCTACACCGGCGGCTTCTCGGTGGCGGCGCTGGCCGGCGGCGCCGAGCGTGTCATCAGCGTCGATTCCTCGGGGCCGGCGCTGGCCAGGGCCAGTGCCCATGTGGCGTTGAACGGCTTCGAGCCTGGCCGCCACGAGGCGCGCGACGCCGACGTCAACCAGACCCTGCGCGGCCTGCTGGAGGCCGGCGAGCGCTTCGATGCCATCGTGCTGGACCCGCCCAAGTTCGCGCCGACGGTAGCCCACGCCGAGCGCGCCGCCCGCGCCTACAAGGACATCAACCGCCTGGCCTTCAAGCTGCTGGCGCCCGGCGGCCTGCTGTTCACCTTCTCCTGCTCGGGCGGCATCGCGCCGGACCTGTTCCACAAGATCGTCGCCGGCGCCGGCCTGGATGCGCCGGCCGATGGCTACATCCTGGAGCGCGTGGCTGCTGCACCCGACCATCCGCAGACCATCTGCTTCCCCGAGGGCGAGTACCTGAAGGGTCTGCTGGTGCTCAAGCGCGGCTGAGACCGCCCTGGGCTGCGGGTAGCGCGATGCGCGGCTCGAACTTGCTGCGCAGCACGCTGAAGAAGGTCTTGACGTTGCGCACATTGGCGTCCTGCGTGAACAGACGCAACACCAGCGCGTGATAGGCCGGCATATCGGGCACCTGCAGGATCAGCACGAAGTCTGGTCCCGGTGAGACGCGGTAGCACTGCTGCACCGCCACCTCGGCCAGCAGCTTCTGCTCGAAGGCCGCCAGATGCTCGGCCCCCTGGCGGTCCAGCGTGATCTCGACGATGGCGCTGAGGCCGGCGCCCAGCTTGTCGGGCGACAGGAGAGCGACGCGCCGCTCGATCACACCGGTCTCGACCAGGCGCTTGACGCGCCGCAGACAGGTGGCCGGCGAGACATGGGCCAGCTCGGCCAGTGCCTGGTTGGACAGCGAGGCGTCCTGCTGCAGCAAGTCCAGCACCCGCAAATCGGTGGTGTCCAGCGCAATGGAATTGGCCGAATTATTCATGGAAATTGGAAATTTGAAATATTCATTCTTGAAATGATGGGTGTGGTTTATTATTTCATTTAACGAGAGAATTTGAAAACATTGGTTTTCGCTGTCTGCCTACCATCCGGCATCTATTCAAAGCCTCAGGCAGGAGCAACTCATGTGTGGCATCGTCGGCGCCGTCAGTCAGCGCAATATCGTCCCCATCCTGATCGAGGGCCTGAAGCGCCTGGAATATCGCGGCTATGACTCCTGCGGCGTGGCCGTGCACCAGGGTGGCGAGCTCAAGCGCGCCCGTAGTACCTCGCGCGTGGCCGAACTGCATGCGCTGGCGGCCGAGGACGGCATCGCCTCCGGCACCGGCATTGCCCACACCCGCTGGGCCACCCACGGTGCGCCGGCGGTGCACAACGCCCACCCGCACTTCTCGCACGGCCCGGGCGCCGATGCCAACACCGCGACCGCCGGCCGGATCGCGCTGGTCCACAACGGCATCATCGAGAACCACGATGAGTTGCGCGCCGAGCTGAAGGCACGCGGTTATGTCTTCAGCAGCCAGACCGACACCGAGGTGATCTGCCATCTGGTCGACCAGCTCTACAACGGCGATCTGCTGGAGGCGGTGCAACAGGCGCTGACCCGACTCAAGGGCGCTTATGCGATCGCGGTGTTCGCGCGCGACGAGCCGCACCGCGTGATCGCTGCGCGCGAGGGTTCGCCGCTGGTGCTGGGGGTTGGCACCGAGGCGGGGCAGGGCGAGCATTTCGTCGCCTCGGACGCGATGGCCCTGGCCGGCGTCACCGACCAGATCGTCTATCTGGAAGAGGGCGATGTGGTGGACCTGCAGCTGGGCCGCTACTGGATCAGCAAGCGCAATACCGAGACCGGCCGCTACGAGGCCCAGACTCGCGAGGTGCGCACCGTGCACGCGCACAGCGGCGCGGCCGAGCTGGGCCCTTATCGGCATTACATGCAGAAGGAAATCTTCGAGCAGCCGGTGGCGATTGCGAACACGCTGGACGCCGTCACCGGCATCAGCCCGGAGCTGTTCGGCGACGGTGCCTATCGCATCTTCAAGGAGATCGACTCGGTGCTGATCCTGGCTTGCGGCACCAGCTACTACTCGGGCTCCACCGCCAAGTACTGGCTGGAGAGCATCGCCAAGATCCCGACCAGCGTCGAGATCGCCAGCGAATACCGCTACCGCGACAGTGTGCCGAACCCGCGCACCCTGGTCGTCACGATCAGCCAGAGCGGCGAGACCGCCGACACGCTGGCCGCGCTCAAGCATGCCCGCGCTCAAGGCATGACGCACACGCTGACGATCTGCAATGTGGCCACCAGCGCGATGGTGCGCGAATGCGAGCTGGCCTACATCACCCGTGCTGGCGCCGAGATCGGCGTGGCCTCCACCAAGGCCTTTACGACCCAGCTGGTGGGCCTGTTCATGCTGACCCTGGCGCTGGCGCAGACCCGCGGCCATCTGAGCGAGGCGCAGGAGGCCGAGCACCTGAAGGCCTTGCGCCATCTGCCGGTGGCCGTGCAGGCGGTGCTGGCGCTGGAGCCGCAGGTGATCGCCTGGAGCGAGGAATTCGCGCGCAAGGAGAACGCGCTCTTCCTCGGCCGCGGCCTGCACTATCCGATCGCGCTGGAAGGCGCGCTCAAGCTCAAGGAGATCAGCTATATCCATGCCGAGGCCTACCCAGCCGGCGAGCTCAAGCATGGGCCGCTGGCCCTGGTGACCGCCGAGATGCCGGTCGTCACGGTGGCGCCCAACGATGCGCTGCTGGAAAAGCTCAAGAGCAATATGCAGGAAGTCCGCGCCCGCGGCGGCCAGCTCTACGTGTTCGCCGACGGCGACACCCAGATCGAGAGCGAGCCCGGCCTGCATGTGATCCGCATGCCCGAGCACTACGGCAGCCTGAGCCCCATCCTGCACGTGATCCCGCTGCAGCTGCTGGCCTATCACACCGCCTGCGCGCGCGGCACCGATGTCGACAAGCCACGCAATTTGGCGAAGAGCGTGACGGTGGAGTGAGGGGCTGCTCAGCCCCGCGTGATGATCGGGGGGAATAAGGTCCGTCGGGCGGAAATAAAGTCCGTCTGGAATTCCCCTGGCGTCGCTCATTTGTAACTGCAGCATGTGAGGACTTGGCGGCACGACGCTCTTAGAGGGTCCTTCCTGGCGGGGTTCGAGATGCCCACGCCTTGAGAAAATCAAGACGCTCACTCTCACTCAGAATGCCCGCAAATGGTGAGCTCGACCGCATGGACTGTCCCAGCTCTGTGTCTGACGTCGCGACAGCGAGGGCTTCGTCAAGGCCTTGATCGAATACAGCAAGCCATGCTGTTGCGTACAAGTCAGGACCACCGCCGTCCCGATCTGCCAGGCGCTCTAGATTGCTTCGCGCCGTTAAGAACAGCGAGGGGTCCGACCGCATCTTCTGCGCGACCAGTGTGTGCAGAGCCAAACTCTTCAGGTCGAGATCGCGGGGCGAAAACATGGCTTCAAAAACCTGAACCTCTCAGGAGCTCCGCGCTTTGCGGTGAATTGCGGTGAAGTCCCGCAATTGCGGGCGCGGTAAGTTGTTGATTTCACTGCCCGTTGCACCGGGCCTCCGCATCTCGCTTCTGACGGATGCGAGCGAGTGCCTCCATCGCTGATGCAAATGTTGACGGTCTTGCACCACCTTCAAGCATCAAACGCATATGCAGCTTGGTATTGAGTTGAGGATTCTGCCCGCAGCCACCTGATGGCTTAGGTTGGGTCGCTCGGCCTGGACATTGATCGTCTTGCTTCATGGGCAGAAAATAGCACGTCTCCCGCCCTGGCGTGCGGGTGTAATTGACCATCGGAGTCGCAGTATCGATGGCGAGGAGTGTTGCGACAGTGCTGGGTTGGTTCGTTGTTATTTCCATAGCTAGCGGTGACGAGCCAGTGAAGGTTGGCGACGTCCGAACGCTTGCGACCTGGCGCAGCAGCATTGGTGGTGTGGATTGGATCGATGGTCTGCTCGAACGCGGACTTGCGAAGTTCGAGTCGGGCAATGGCTACCCGACCCGATTCAGCACGACCGCGGCAGCGGCGCTCCCGCTCATCGCCAATGGGAAGCCCCCGGCGCACGGTGACTTCCCCGTCCACGGTGACGACTACTTCATGCCCGCCGGTTGGATCGGCGACTTCACGGCTTACGTCGAGCGCATCACTGCTTGCAGGCCGACTGATCCTCTTGTAATCGAAGTCTGGGACCAGTCGTAAGCTGTCTCATACCCGACCACGAGCCTAAAGCAGGGCTCTGCTGTCTGTGCCGTGAGTTATTCGCACCGAGTTTTCTGCGTACCCCAGTAGCCCAGCGGGCATGCTTGTTTGGCCTGGCGCATGGACGAGCGCACCAGCTCGGTCATGGACACCACGCTTGCCCGCGTATGCAGCGGTACGTGGTCGGGCCGCGCGTTGCAGTTCCACCGTGTCTTCGAGCGCCAGTACGCGGGCGGCTGTGATAGCGATCTCGGCCAGCAGCACGTTGGCCAAGGTCGTGTTGCCGCTGCTGGGGGGGGGCGATCAGCACCTTCTGGCGCTCGCGTCCACCTCGCCTAAGGAGGTCCGTACTGGGCGGCGGTCATCATTCCGTCGGCGACTGGGCGCGCCAGCGGGTTTAGCTCATAGGTCGATTTCGTCATTGGGGTCGAGGGGCGCTAGCCGGGCCGTGCGCTGCAGGGCCGGGTCTAGCGGGGCAGGTCGTCGTCGTCGAGCAGCGCCAGGTCGGCCGCGGTCACGGTGATCAGTGTGTTGCATCGAACGGCTGAGTCTGCCTTGCAAACCCGCGACCCCATTCGCACGTCACCACCGCCCGGCAAGCGCAGCGCGCAGCCGCGATGCCGCAGAGGCGTCAGGGATCAAAGCCGGATGGATGGGATTCGGCACGAAACCCGGGGCGCGCAGCCCGCAAGCCCGGCGGCGGTGCGCGGGCTCGCTGTTTCGAGGTCGCACGGCCCGGACACTGGGTAACGGCCAGACTGTCACAGCTACTGGCATTGGCTTGGTTCGCCAACTTTACTTTGATTTGTGAGAGAATTGATCTAGTCCAACCATGATTTTGGTTTTATCTATATAAATCAATGATTTAAAGAAGTGATGGGCGAAATGAAGGAAGAGCAATCAGATTTAGCCCAGATGGTTCGCTTGGCTCTGGCCGAGCAGACGGAAGATGTGCGCCTGTTCGCGGCGCGGCTGGTCCGCAAGTACCGCGGGACGGCGCCCGACCTCGCCGAGCAGCTTGAACTGTTCCTGAAGTCGAAGCCGGCGCGCAGCGTTTCTCCCATGCGCAAGCTGTCGCCACAGCCGTCGACGACCCATGCCTTGCCGGTAGACGACGAATCCCGCCTCTCGCTCCTGAAGGTGTTCAAGGACGCGCCGACCAAAGACGCGCCGCTGCTGTCCAGCGATGTCGATGATGTCTTGGGACAACTCATAGCCGAGCGCCGGCAGAGTGATCGGCTGCGGGCCATGGGGCTGACGCCGACCCGATCAGCCATCTTTGTGGGACCGCCTGGGGTCGGCAAGACGCTTACGGCCCGCTGGTTGGCTGCGCAGTTGAAGGTGCCGCTATACGTGCTCGACCTGACCGCCGTGATGAGCAGCCTGCTGGGCAAGAGCGGCGCCAACCTGCGGGCGGCCATCGACTTCGCAAAGCGCGAGCCCTGCGTGCTGCTGCTGGATGAGATCGACGCTATTGCCAAGCGGCGCAGCGATGACACCGACGTGGGCGAACTCAAGCGCCTGGTCACTGTGATCCTGCAGGAGGTCGACGAATGGCCTTCCAGCAGCGTATTGCTGGCGGCCACCAATCACCCGGAGTTGATCGATCCGGCGTTGTGGCGCCGTTTCGACTTGGTGGTCCATTTCAAGACACCCGATGAGCAGGCCGTCAAGGAAGCCATCAAGCGCTTCCTCGGACCGGACTATGCCCTCTTTGCGCGCTGGATCGACATCCTGGTGTTTGCATTCGCCGGGCACTCGTTCAGCGACATTGAGCGTGATGTGCAGCGCTTCCGGCGCGCTGTGGCCCTGGGCACGACCACCGACGCCGACCTGGTCGAGGACTTTATGAAGGCACGCGCCTTGGCGCTCGACAGGCAGGGCCGCATCGATCTGGCGGTGATGCTTGCCAAGCAGACCCGCTTGTCCCAGCACACCGTCTCCGACATCACCGGGGTGAGCCGGGACACGATCCGCAAGTACACCAACGAGACACCTGCGGCACGAAAGGCCGCGCCCCGGAGAAAGGCTGACGCATGAGCCAAACCAATTTCCTGATCGGTCGTGGCGAGCTACTGACCCATGACATCGTCGGTCCGAGGCGCATGCCCGGCAAGGCTGAGGTCTACACCTTCGCGCAGGCGCGGGAACTGTTGGTGCCCCAAGTCCGCAGCGCTGCGAAGGCGCTCGACGAACTGTCTGCCGACGCCTGTCCGGGAGACTTCGCCGTGGCCCGGTTGATGATGAATCCCAGCTTCATTGCTCGCTCATATTTCCCAACCGGCCTGTTGCGCAGCACGGGGCTGGAGTCCATCGGCAGCCGCACCGTCAAGGTCAAGCCGAAGGCTTGGACTCGCAAGGGGCAACCACAAGAGACTACGACCACCGAGCTGTTCGTCGCCGGCAAGCGCCAAGCCTTCCGTAAGCTCTCGCAGTGGACGGAAACCATCGACGCGCAGTCCGACGAGGGCGAAGACCTAACCCACATCGAACAGTTTGCCGCCTTCGCGCCGGCCGAGCGCATCGTGAACCTGGGCGGCCCAAAGTGACCTGCCCCCTCCCGCCGTACCAACCAGGCGGA
>NZ_JAQOWX010000165.1:0-9822 GCF_028462495.1 Paucibacter sp. XJ19-41 | reverse complement strand
CCGAGCCGGCCCCGCTGCCGGCGCTGGCCCAGGCGCCTGCCAAGGCACGCGCCGGCGGCGTTTTTGTCGCCGGCCGCACCGCCAGCCTGACCGCCGACACACGCGCCTTCCGCGCCGGCGATGTGCTGACTGTCGTGCTGATGGAAACCACCCAGGCCAGCAAGAGCGCCGGCACCCAGCTGGGCAAGAACAGCAGCGCCGGCTTCTCGGCCAGCCTGCGCGACAAGTCCTCGGACGGCTCGCTGGAAGCGCAGCGCGACTTCAACGGCCGCTCCTCGAGCAGCCAGCAGAACACCTTGCAGGGCGCGATCACCGTGGTCGTCCACGAGGTGCTGCCCAACGGTCTGCTGAAGGTGCAGGGCGAGAAAAGCGTCTACCTGAACCAGGGCGAGGAGCTGATACGGCTGGGCGGCTATGTGCGCGCCGCCGATGTCGACAACGACAACCGCGTCTCCTCGCAGCGCGTCGCCAATGCCCGCATCAGCTACAGCGGCACCGGCCATATGGCCGAGGCCAATACCCCCGGCTGGCTGACGCGCTGGTTTGTCAGCGCGCTGATGCCGTTCTGAAGAAAGACAAGAAGCGATGAAGAGCATCTGCATCCTGGCCCTGAGCCTGGCCGCCAGCCTGCTGAGCCTGCCCAGCCAGGCCGCCCAGGCGCTGGGCCAGCTGGTCAGCATCGAGGGCGTGCGCGACAACCAGCTGCTCGGCTATGGCCTGGTGGTCGGCCTGAACGGCAGCGGCGACAGCACCCAGGTCAAGTTCTCGGGCCAGTCGATCAACAATCTGCTCAAGCAGTTCGGCGTCAAGCAGCCCGAGCGCACCGAGGCCAAGAGCAAGAACGTCGCCACCGTGATGGTCAGCGCCACCTTCCCGAGCGGCTACCGGCGCGGCCAGCCCATCGATGTGACCGTGTCCTCGCTGGGCGATGCCAAGAGCCTGCGCGGCGGCGTGCTGCTGCTCACCCAGCTGCATGCGGCCGACGGCGAGGTCTATGCGCTGGCCCAGGGCAATCTGGTGGTCGGCGGCCTCAATGCGCAGGGCCAGAGCGGCTCCAGCGTCACCGTCAACACCCCCACCACCGGCCGCATCCCGAACGGGGCGACGGTGGAGCGCGAGATCGAGACCGATTTCGACAGCCGGCCCAGCGTGCAGCTGAGCCTGAAGCGCCCCAACTTCCAGACCGCCACCTCCAGCGTCGAGACCATCAATCGCCGCTCCGGCGAGATCGCCAGCACCCGCGATGCCACCAGCGTCGAGGTGCAGGCCCCCGCCAACCCGACCCAGCGCGTCGCCTTCATGGCCGGGCTGCAGGCGCTCAAGGTCGAGGTCGGCGCCGAACTGCCCAAGGTCATCTTCAACTCGCGCACCGGCACCGTCGTGATCGCCGACGGCGTGCGCGTCAAGCCGGCGGCGGTCTCGCATGGCTCGCTGAAGGTGGTGATCAGCGAGCGGCCCCAGGTCAGCCAGCCCCAGCCCTTCAGCCAGGGCCAGACCCAGGTGACACCGCAGTCGCGCGTCGCCGTCGACCAGGGCAATGGCCGCATGCTGCGCTGGCCGGCCGGCGCCAGCCTGCAGGCCATCGTCGACACGATCAACAGCATCGGCGCGAACCCGGACGATCTGATGGCCATCCTGCNGCGCTGGCCGGCCGGCGCCAGCCTGCAGGCCATCGTCGACACGATCAACAGCATCGGCGCGAACCCGGACGATCTGATGGCCATCCTGCAGGCGCTGGACCAGGCCGGCGCGATCGAAGGCGAGCTGCAGGTGATCTGATGATGAAACTCGATACCCACCTGAATGCCGCCGCGCCTGGTGCTGTCTCAGGTGCCGATGCCGACGCGGTCCGCCTGCAGGCGCGCGCCGCCGAGGCGGCCGAGAAGTTCGAGGCTTTTTTCATCAAGCAGATGATGAGCCAGATGCGCTCGGCCACCCGCGCGCTGGCCGACGATGACAGCCCCCTGAAGAACAAGGTCAATGAGGACATGATGGACATGGCCGACGGCCTGGTGGCCGATGCGATGGCCGGCCAGCGTGCCTTCGGCATCGCCGACCTGATGCTCAAGCAGATTCTGCCTCCCGCCGGTTTAAGTCCGGCCGCTACCGGGTCGCCTTACCAGCCTGACAAGTCCAAGCAGGGCAGCAAACCATGAGCATGATCTTCAACGCACTGTCCGGCGCGATCGCCGCCCAGGCGGCACTGAACACCAACAGCCAGAACATCGCCAACGCGATGACGCCGGGCTACACCCGCCAGGGCGTGCTGCTGGGCTCGGTCCAGCCGGGCAGCAGCGGCAGCAATGCGGCCGGCGCCGGCGTGGCCGTCTCGGGCCTGCTGCGCTTCAACGACGGCTACAAATCGCTGCAGATGTGGCAGGCGGCCTCGAACCTGGGCCAGTACAAGGCCGGCCAGCCTTATCTGAACCAGTTGGAGCAGGTGATGTCGGACGACACCTCCAACATCAACCAGGGGCTCGATGCCTTCTTTGCCGCGCTCAATGCCGCCAGCGTGCAGCCCGATTCGGGCCCGCTGCGCGAGCAGGTGATCACGGCGGCCGACGGCCTGGTCAAGCGCGTCGGCAGCCTGCAAAGCCTGCTGAGCGGCCAGCAGAGCGCGCTGCTCGCGCAGCGCGGCGCGGCCATCGACCAGGTCAATAGCCACACCCAGAGCATCGCGCTGCTGAACAAGCAGATCGCCGCGGCCCAGGCCACCGGCATCAACACCTCGGGCCTGCTCGATGCGCGCGACCAGCAGGTCGATGCGCTGTCCTCGCTGGCCGGCCTGCAGGTCGTCAATCAGCCGGACGGCACGATCAGCGTCTCGCTGAAGAACGGCCAGCCGCTGGTGCTGGGCAGCGAAGCGGCGGTGATGAGCCAGAACGCTGGCGACCTCGAACTGAGCTTTGCCAACAGCAGCTTCAAGGTGCTGGGCCAGAACCTGGGCGGCCAGCTCGGCGGGCTGCAGGACTTCGAGACCCAGGTGCTCAAGCCGATGCAGAGCTCGATCGGCGAGCTGGCCCAGGGCATTGCGACGAGCTTCAACACCCAGCTCGCGGCCGGTTCCGCGCCACCGGTCGTCGGCCCGGGCCAGCCGCTGTTCGACTACAGCGGCGGCAAGCTCAAGCTGACCGGCCTCACCGCGACGCAGCTGGCCTTTGCCGCGCCGGGCGGTGCGATCGGTGACAGCAGCAATCTGAAGGCCCTGATCGGGCTGAAGAGCCAGACCATCAGCGTCGACGGCAAGCTGACCGTGATGGGCGATGTCTACACCCAGCTGGTCGGCAAGCTGGGCGTGCAGAGCCAGCAGAACATCGCCGCGCAGAAGACCGCGATCACGGTGCGCGACCAGGCCGAGGAAAGCTGGAAGTCCACCAGCGGCGTCAACAACGACGAAGAGGCCATCAGTCTGATGCAGTACAAGCAGATGTACGAGGCCAATATGAAGGTCGTCGCGGTGGCCAATGCCTTGTTCGACAGCACGCTGGCGATGATTCGCTGACAGGAAGGACCGGACTATGCGTATCGCCAGCAACCAATACCACGCCACGATGAACAGCGCGCTGCAGACCGCCAACAGCGGCCTCGCGCTGGTGATGCAGCAGATGGCCTCGGGCAACCGCATCATGAAGCCCTCGGACGACACCATCGCGACGGTGCGCCTGGCCCGGCTGTCCCGCGAGGAGGCTGCACTGGATCAGTACCGCAGCAATGCCGGCGCGCTGAAGACCCGGCTGCAGGCCAACGAGGTCACGCTGGACTCGATGAAGAACGATCTGATGATGGCCCGCGATCTGCTGGTCTGGGCCGCCGACGGTGCCAACACGCCGGCCGACGTGGCCGCGATGGCCACCTCGCTGGAAGCGCTGCGCGACAGCCTGTTCTTCGCCGCCAACAGCCGCAATGCCGAGGGCAAGTACCTGTTCTCGGGCACCGCCACCGATGTCGCCACCGTGACCGACACCGGCGCCGCGCCACCGGCCCGCTATGCCCAGAATGCCGCGGTCAACGGCCTCACGCAGGACGTTGCGGTCGGCGACGGTGTGACCCTGGCCGCCAATGTCTCGCTGGGCAGCCTGGGCTTCGCCGCCTTCCTGAACAAGCTCGACGCGGCGGCCACCGCCTTCAAGACCGGCAGCTACACCGGCACCACCGCACGCGACCAGCTGGTCGAGACCGATCTGATGCTGGACGGCATCAGCGGCCAGATCAGCGTGTTGGGCGGGCGCCAGAATGTGCTGCAAACCATGGCCGACAACCAAGCCGCGATCAGCCTGGCCAACAAGCAGGCCTATATCGACCTGGCCCAGCTCGACTATGGCGAGGCCTCGGTGCGCCTGAACAGCCACACGCTGGCGGTGCAGGCCACGCAGAAGGCCTATGCCAAGGTCAGCCAGCTGAGCCTGTTCAACGCTTTCTGAGTCGAGGCGACGCTTGCAGATTCCCGTCGTCCACAGCCCCCAGCGCGCCAGCGAAGCGCTGCAGCGCAGCGGCGCCAACAGCACAGGCATTGCGCTGGACGCGCTGCCGGCACTGCGCCGCGTCGCGCCGCAAGACCTGGCCCCCAGCAGCGCTGCTACGCCCGCTACGAGCAGCAGCGCCGGCAGGTACCGGACCAGCCCGTTTCGCGAGCCCGGGCAGCAGCAGCGCCTGGGCGAGCTGCAGCAAGGCCTGGCCTATGCCGAGCGGCTGGGCCAGGCCCTGCAAGAACTGAAGAGCGGGCTCAGCCGTGCACTGGCCCAGCCGCAGCTGGCCAGCCGGCAGGCCTTGCCCGCCAAGCTGGAGGCCGTCCAGCAAGCCTGGCAGGCACGCGCCGGTGAGAGTGGCGGCCAGCTCGACGCGCGCCTGCAGCCGGTGGCCGAGGGCGAACAGCCGCGCCAGCTGTTCCGCGTGCGCGGCCTCGATGTGCAGGCGCTCAGCAGCGCCGGCGCCGAGACGCTGAGGCTGGCCATGCCCGGCCAGCCGCGCGCGACCCTGGTGCCGCTCGACGGCCAGGGCCTGCAGCGCGGCCTGCAAAGCCTGCAGCGTGCGCTGGCGGCGACCGATATGCGTCCGCACAGCCAGGGCGGCGAGCTGCTGTTCAGCGCGCCCGAATCGCAATGGCCGGCGCTGCGCGACGGCCTGAGCCTGCGCGGCGACGGCAAGCGTTTCCCCAGCGGCCAGATGGTGCGGGCCTTGCTGGATCCGCAGCCCGATGCGATCAGCCCATCGGGCTGGAAGCTCGACGACAGCCAGGCCCAGCGCCACAGCCTGGTCCAGGTGCTGGACGCCCAGGGGAAACTGGACCGCGCCCAGCAGCAGCTGAGCCAGCGTCTGGATAATGCCGCCGCGCTGACGGGCCAGGCCGATACCACCACCGGTAGCGCCGGCTCGGCCGCGCAGCAAGCCCGCTTCGCTGCAGGCTTTCGTGCCGAGGCCAGCGAGCAGGCCCTGGACTTCGAGCGCCTGAGCGCGCTGGCGCCGGCCCTGCTGGGCCTGCATCGAAATCAGGTGCAGCAGTTGCTGCTGCCGCCGGGCGGACTCTGAGGCCGGCACGGACAAATCTGTCCACCGGCACGGACAAAACCCTCACGCTGCGGCCAGCCCTGGCACAGGCGCGGCCACGGCCGCTCAAGGGTCGGCTGCGGGAGGACAAAGCGGTCCACCCGGGCGCGCCTGAGGGCGGAAGAATAGCGAGCTGAATCAAGCACTTGCTGCGGTTCTCGCAGCTGGCATCGTCCGTGCGTGCAGTGTCGGTATCAAGCTGGGGGAGGCCCCGAGCATGGATCCCGACATCATGTCCGTCGTTCAGCATCTGGCGCGCTATCTGTGCGCCCACCCCGACGCCTGTGACAGTGCTGAAGGCATTGCGCGCTGGTGGGGTGGGGCGGCCGAGCAGGGCGCGGCGGTCGGCGTGGTCGAGGCCGCGCTGCAGTGGATGTCGGCCTGTAGCGTGGTCGAGACCTGGCAGGCCGCCGATGGCCGGGTGCTCTATCGCGGCGCCCGCGGCGATGCGCATCTGCAGGCCCGGCTGCAGGCGCTGGCGGCCGACCCGCGCGCACTGCTGCCCGGCGGCCCGGCGCCCAGGAGCTTGCACTGATGGCCGGCGTCACCGCCATCCATGCGCTGTGCAGCGGGCTGGCCCAGCACCTGTCGCGCGCCTATCAGCTGCGCCCGATCGCCGGCCTGAGCTGCAAGTTCGAGCCGGCCGGCGTCACCGAGCTGAAGAAGCTCGATGGCCAGGACAGCAAGCTGACCCTGATGGTCTGGCGCATCGGCCACAACGAGCAGCTGCGCAACCGTCCGGCGCTGCAGCTGCCGCAGGGCCGTGTCGCAGCGCTGAGCCTGAACGTGCATCTGCTGCTGAGCGTCTGGGCCGACACCGCGATGAAGGAGCAATCGCTGCTGGGCTGGGTCCTGCGCGAGCTGCTGCAGCGGCCGGTGCTGGACGCCAGCGTGCTCGGCGAGGGCTTCGGCCCCGACGAGCAGGTGCCGCTGCTGGCCGAGGATCTGTCGCTCGATGAGCTCAGCAAGCTCTGGCAGGTGCTGCTGCCGCCGCTGCGGCCCTCGCTGGGCTTTGTCGCCCGCAATGTGATGCTGGAACTCGATCCCGAGCCGGACCATGGGCCGGTGCTGGCGCGCCGCATCGCGCTCGGCGCGGAGGTGCGGCCATGATGGAGCGGCTCGACCGCCGCATCTTCGGTGCCATCGAGTTCGTCGATGCGCTGAGCGATGCGCCGCTGCGGGCGCCGCTGCATATCGACGCCCCGGGTCTGCGCCTGCTGCCCAATCGCCGCGGGCTCTATGTGATCCATGCGGTCGACGGTGAGGATGACTACAGCCGCGCCTTCGACGATCCGCCGGCCACACCGCCGCGCCGCGATTTCCGGCTGACTATCCACGACCCGCAGCAGCGCTACCTGCCGCAGACCCTCACGCTGGCCCTGCCGCGCCTGCTGCCGCAGCCGGGCGTGCCGCTGGACGATGCCGACAACGCGCAGCGGCCGCTGCGGGTCCGGCTCTACCCCTCGGCGGCCCAGCCCCTGCGGGCGGCCTGGGCCGTGCTGCGCCTGGCCGTTCAGCTGCCGGGCGGGGTGGGCCTGGCCAATGTCGTGATCGAGGCCCAGCCCCGGCTGGCCGGCCAGTCGCTGCGCCACGCGCTGACCGATGCCCATGGCGAGGCCTTGCTGGTGATTCCCGGCGTGCCGGCCATCCTGCCGGATGCCGGCGGTCCGGCCGGCCTGAGCCGCGAGTTCAGGCTGGGCCTGCAGCTGCTGCTGGACCCGGCCGTGGTCGTGCGCAGCGATGAAGCGGCTGTTCCCGTGCCCGATCTGCGCGCGGTGCTGGCGCGGCGCGAGGCCGGCGTGCCGGCGCTGCGCGTCATCAGCCCCGCCGACCCCTTGCTGAGCGCGGGCAGCAGCCGGCGCCATGTGGAGACCGTGTCATGGCCCTGAACTGCGGCCACCCAGGAGGTGCATCGTGCCCGAATACCTAGCCCCAGGCGTCTATGTCGAGGAAGTCAGCTTCCGCTCCAAATCCATCGAGGGCGTGGGCACCAGCACCTGCGCCTTTGTCGGCCCGACCCGCAAGGGCCCGGTCGGCGGCGCGCCCGAGCTGCTGACCAGCTTTGCCGACTTCGAGCGCATCTATGGCGGCATCGACGATCTGGCTTTCGACGGCGACACCGTCGATGCGCACCGGCGCAACTACATCGCCCATGCGGCCCAGGCCTTCTTCAATAACGGCGGCGGCCGGCTTTATGTGGCGCGGGCCCAGTCCGGCGATGCCCGGGCGGCCGTGGCGCCGCCGCTGCTGGCCGCCGCCGATGCGGCCGATCCACCGCGCGCGGTCTTCGAGGCACGCTTTGCCGGCACACATTTCAACGGCGCCGTCATCACGGTGCAGCAGGTGCTGACGCCGATAGGCAAGGCCGCGATCAGCGCCGCACCCGACGGCAGCCTGTTGCGCATCCATCGCAAGAATCCCGCCGCCACCCTGGAAGGCCTGTGGGGCAAGGCCGCCGGTGCCTGGAGCCGCATCGGCGAGGCGCCGGCGGCGGTGGACCCGCCGCTGCCGACCCTCACCACGCTGCCGGCCGACTTCGATCCGGTCAACTTCTCGGCCTCTCTGCTGAGCTTCGACATCACGGTGGCGACCAGCGACGGTGCCAGGGCCCAGTACGAAGGCGCCAGCCTGGGCAGCGGCCAGCCGCAATTCATCGGCCGGCTGCTGTCGGCCGCACCGGCGAGCCGCGCCGAAGCCCTGGTCCAGCCGATCGCGCTGAAGACCCGGGGCGCGATCGGCGCGCCCGAGCTGCTGGCGGTGCTGGGTGGTGGCCGTGCCGATGCCAATGGCATCGAGCCCAGTGTGCGTTTCACGCTGGCCGGCGGCACCGACGGCGCCGCACCCGATGCCGGCGAGTACCAGGCCGGGCTGGATCTGCTGATCGCGCTGGAGGATGTCTCGGTGGTGGCCGCGCCGGGCTACTCGGCCTTTGCCGATATCAGCCAGGGGGCGGTCTATCGTTCGATCCAGGAAGCGCTGCTGAGCCATGTGGCCGACGCGCGCCGCTACCGCATGGCCGTGCTCGATGCGCCGCCCGATGTCACGGCCACCGAGATGCGCGATCTGCGCGGCCTGGTCGACTCCACCCGCGGTGCGCTCTACTACCCCTGGGTGGTGGTGGCCAACCCACTGGCCGGCCCCGGCAACAGCCAGCCGGCCGAGATCCAGCTGCCGCCCTCGGGCTTTGTCTGCGGCATCTACGCACGCAATGATGTCGAGCGCGGCGTGCACAAGGCGCCGGCCAACGAGATCGTGCGCGGCGCCTTGCGCTTCCATCCCAATGTCAACTTCGGCCAGCAGGAGCTGCTGAACCCGATCGGCGTCAACTGCCTGCGCCAGCTTGACGGGCGCGGCCTGCGGGTCTGGGGTGCTCGCACGATCTCCAGCGACCCGGAATGGAAGTACGTCAATGTGCGGCGCTACTTCAACTACCTGGGCGCGTCCATTGATCGCGGCACGCAGTGGGCGGTGTTCGAGCCCAATGGCGAGATGTTGTGGGCCAATGTGCGCGGCACCATCGCCGACTTCCTCTACAACGAATGGCGCAATGGCGCGCTCTTGGGCGCCAAGCCCGAGCAGGCCTTTTTCGTTCGCTGCGACCGCACGACGATGACACAGAACGACCTCGACAACGGCCGGCTGATCTGCCTGGTCGGCGTGGCCGTGATCAAGCCCGCCGAGTTCGTGATCTTCCGCATCGGCCAGAAGACGGCCGACGCCAAGTCCTGAGCCAGGAGCCGACGATGATTCAACGCGACACCCCCTACGGCGCTTTCAACTTCCAGGTCGATCTGGGCAATGGCGTGGCCGGCGGCTTCTCCGATGTCTCGGGCCTGGTGACCGAGATGACGGTGGCCGAGTACCGCAACGGCAACGAGGCCGAGAACCATGTGCGCAAGATCCCCGGCGTGCACAAGGTCGGCGACGTCACGCTCAAGCGCGGCCTGATCGGCAGCGCCGATCTGTTCCAGTGGATCAAGCAGGCCCGCACCGAAGGCTACAAGGCCAAGCGCACCGTGGTCATCCATCTGCAGGACGAGGCCCGCGATGGTCCGGTCGCGACCTGGCGGCTGCAGGGGGCCGTGCCGCTGAAGTACACCGGCCCCACGCTGGCCGGCAAGGGCGGCGGCGATGTCGCGATGGAAGAGCTGGTCTTGTCCTGCGAAGGCTACGAGATCGAGTAGGTCTCGCGACTGCACCATGTCCAACCATCCGCAAGCCCTCACCGGATTGAGCTTCGAGCTGGCGCCGCCGCGCCCGGCCCATCCCTTGCGCAGC
>NZ_JAQOWX010000164.1:0-9831 GCF_028462495.1 Paucibacter sp. XJ19-41 | reverse complement strand
GAAGGTGCGGGCCACGGCGGCGGGGGCGATCTCGCGGCGGGCAGTGGCGGCCAGCGGCTGCGGGGCCAGGTCGAGCTGGCGCAGGCTGTCGATGCCGCACAGACCGCAGCCGGTGCGGCCGACCAGCGTGCGGCGCCGCTCCTTCAAGCGCATCTCGGCGCTGGCCGCCACCTGCAGTTGTACCTCGCAGCCTTCCGGCTGGAACAGCAGCTCGATGCCATAGCATTCGGCGCGCGACTGCAGCAGGCCTTCTGACAGCGCGAAGCCCAGCGCGAAGGCCTCCAGGTCGGCCGGCGTGGCCATCATCACGGCCTGCGAAATGCCGTTGAAGACCAGGGCCACCGGCAGCTCCACCGCGACCTGGTCGAGCTGCGCCTGCCGCTCGGCGCCGCTGATGCGTTGCACCGCCAGGGCCTGGATAGTCTCGCTGNCGGCAGCTCCACCGCGACCTGGTCGAGCTGCGCCTGCCGCTCGGCGCCGCTGATGCGTTGCACCGCCAGGGCCTGGATAGTCTCGCTGGTCGTCATCGGCATTGCGCGCGCCCCTGCTCGGTCAGATGCACCAGCCAGCGGCCGCTGCCTTCCTCATCGCAGGCCAGCCGCACCCAGCCCGGGCCGGCGACGCCGCCCAGCCGCGCGTCGCTGAGCTGCGTGTACTCGCGCATCAGCAGGCTGACATTGAGGCCCAGGCGCTTGCCGATGCGGGTCAGCGCGACGCCCCGGCCCCCGTTCTCCTGATCGAACTCGGCCAGCGTGTGCAGCAGGTTCTCAGACAGCAGCGTGGACACTGAGCTTCACCGGGATCGATTTGGAGGTGGGCGTGCGCGCGTCGATGGCAAAACTCTGCAGCGGCACCAGCGGATTGGTCTCCGGGTAGTAGCTGGCCAGGCAGCCGCGCGGGATGTCGTACTCGACCAGCAGGAAGCGCTCGGCGCGCCGTTCCTTCACAAGCGCGTGCCCGTCGTCATAAAGGCTCGTGATGTCCACCCAGTCGCCGGCCTGCATGCCGATCTGGCGCAGGTCCTCGGCGTTGATGAAGACCACGCGGCGATGGCCCCACACGCCGCGATAGCGGTCGTCCATGCCGTAGATGGTGGTGTTGTACTGATCGTGCGAGCGCACCGTCGCGAGCGCGAACACGATGGTGTCCTGTTGCTGCCGGCGTCGGGCGCGATGCACGCTGGTATCGGTGGGCACGGCGTGGCAGCGGAACTCGGCCTTGCCCGAGGCCGTGGCCCAGACCCGCTCCGACGCGGTGTTGCGCAGGCGAAAGCCGCCGGGCGTCTTGATCTTCTCGTTGAAGCCGGCGAAGTCGGGGAACACCGCCGCTATCTTGTCGCGGATCGCCGCATAGTTGCCGGCCAGCGCCAGCCAGGGCGTGCGGCTGGCCGGCAAGGTGGCGGCGGCCAGGCGGGCGACGATCATCGGCTCGGACAGCAAGTGCTCCGAGGCCGGTGCGTTCAGCCCGGCCGACAGATGGACCATGCTCATCGAGTCCTCCACCGTCACGCCCTGCGGCCCGCCGGCCTGCATATCGATCTCGGTGCGGCCCAGGCAGGGCAGCAGCAGGGCCTGGCGGCCATGGACCACATGGCTGCGGTTGAACTTCGTCGCCACATGCACGGTCAGCGCGCAGCGCCGCAGCGCCGCCCAGGTGGCGGCGGTGTCAGGTGTTGCCGCGGCGAAATTGCCGCCCATCGCGATGAAGACCTTGGCCTGGCCGTCGCGCATGGCCTCGATCGCGCCGACCGTGTCGACGCCGTGCGCGCGCGGCGGCTCGAAGCCGAACACCTCGCCCAGGCGGTCCAGAAAGGCGGCGGCGGGCTTCTCGTAAATGCCCATCGTGCGGTCGCCCTGCACATTGCTGTGGCCGCGCACCGGGCAGGCGCCGGCGCCGGGCCGGCCGATATTGCCGCGCAGCAGCAGCAGATTGGCAATCATCTGGATTGTCGCCACCGCATGCTGGTGCTGGGTGATGCCCATGCCCCAGCAGACGATCACGCGCTGGCTGCCGGCATAGAGCTCGGCGGCCTGGTGGATCTGGGCCTGGCTCAGGCCCGACTCGGCCACGATCAGGTCCCAGGACTCGGCGCGCAGATCGGCGATCAGCGCCTCGACGCCGACCGTGTGCGCGGCGATGAAGTCGCGGTCCAGCACCGGCGCCGCATCGTCCAGCTCGATCACGCGCTTGCAGAGGCCCTTCAGCAGCGCCAGATCGCCGCCGATCTTGAGCTGGAAGTAGTGGCTGCTGATGGCCGTCGAGCCGAAGGTGGCCATCTCCAGCTTGTTCTGCGGGTCGGCAAAGCGCTCCAGGCCGCGCTCGCGCAGCGGATTGAAGCTGACGATCTTCGCGCCGCGCTTGGCGGCCGCGCGCAGCTCGCCCAGCATGCGCGGGTGATTGGTGCCGGGGTTCTGGCCGAAGATGAAGATCGCATCGGCCTGCTCGAAATCATCCAGGGTCACCGTGCCCTTGCCAACGCCGATGGTCGGGCGCAGTCCCGAGCCGCTGGGCTCGTG
Source organism: Paucibacter sp. XJ19-41 (assembly GCF_028462495.1). Lineage (NCBI taxonomy): Bacteria > Pseudomonadati > Pseudomonadota > Betaproteobacteria > Burkholderiales > Sphaerotilaceae > Roseateles > Paucibacter sp. XJ19-41. Next base: position 7,315 of record NZ_JAQOWX010000164.1, on the reverse strand, counting down.
GCACATATTCGAGCAGTCGGGGAAGTTGTTGGTGCCGAACTCGCGCACAAACAGCTGGTACAGGAAGGCGGCCTCGTTGCTGGTGCGGCCCGAGGTGTAGAAGATCGCCTCGTTGGGGTCGGCCAGGCCCTGCAGCTCGCGGGCGATCAGCGCAAAGGCATCGTCCCAGGCGATGGCGCGGTAGCGGTCGCTGGCCGCGTCGTAGACCATGGGTTCGGTCAGGCGGCCGGTGGCCTCCAGCGCGAAGTCGCTCTCCTGCGCCCATTCGCTGACGGTCTTGGCGCCGATCACGGCGGGCGTGGCGCGCCGGCTGGTGGCCTCGGCCGCGACGGCCTTGACCCCGTTCTCGCAGAACTCGAAGCTGGACGCATGGTTGCGGTCGGGCCAGGCGCAGCCGGGGCAGTCGAAACCGTCGGGCTGGTTGGCGTGCAGCAGGGTTCTTGCGCCCTTGGCGACGATGTCCTGCTCGAACAGCTGCCGGGCCACGCTTCTCAGCGCGCCCCAGCCGCCGGCCGGGCCTTCATACAACTCGATTTTCTGTTCGCTCATGTCCTGCCTGCAGACTTGCCATACCAGGCAGGAGCGTATCAGTTGGCGAGCGCTATCTGAACAGGCCCGGCAGCCACAGCGAGAAGGCCGGCACATAGGTCACCAGCATCAGGGTCGCGGTCAGCGCGCCGTAAAAGGGCAGGATGGATCGCATCACCTCGCCCACCGAGATCTCGCCGATCGCGCAGCCGACGAACTGGGTGCTGCCCACCGGCGGGGTGTTCAGCCCCAGCGCGCAGTTGATCAGCATCATGATGCCGAACTGCACCGGGCTCATGCCGAACTGCTGGCAGATCGGCAGAAAGATCGGCGTGCAGATCAGGATGGTGGCCGCCATGTCCAGAAAGGTGCCGAGCAGGAACAGCAGGATGTTGACCATCAGGAAGATCACCCAGGGCGAGCTGGTGATGGCGGTCATCAGCTCGCCGGTCTTCTGCGGCACCTCGTACAGCGCCATGAAGTAGCCGAAGGCCGAGGAAATGCCGATCAGCAGCAGCACCACGCCGGTGGTCTTGCAGGCCTTGGCGCAGGCCTTCAGAAAGTGCGACCAGCTCAGCGAGCGGTAGACGAAGACCGTGATCAAGAGCGCCCAGAATACGGCCGTCGCCGCCGACTCGGTGGCGGTGAATACCCCGCTGAGAATGCCCACCAGGATGATGACGACGATCAGCAGGCCCGGCAGCGCGCCGATGAAGGCGGCCAGCACGGCGGCCCAGCCGGGGAAGGCGCCATGGGTCGGGTAGCCGCGCTTGACCGCGACGCCGTAGGCGGCGGCCAGGTTGGCGAGGGTCAGCAGCACGGCCGGGATCAGCGCCGCCAGGATCAGGTCGAACACGCTGACCGCCGCGATGCCGGCGGTGGCCAGCGTGAAGATGATCAGATTGTGCGAGGTAGGCATCAGCGCGCCGACCAGCGAGGCGTGCGTGGTCACATTGACCGCGTAGTCGGCGTGATAGCCCTGCTTCTTCATCAGCGGGATCATCACCGAGCCCATCGCCGACACATCGGCCAGCGGCGAGCCGGCCACGCCGCCGAACAGGGTGCAGCCCAGCACATTGCTCATCCCGAGGCCGCCGCGCACATGGCCGACGAGGCTGTTGGCGAAGCGCCCGATGCGGTCGGCGATGCCGCCGGGCAGCATCAGCTCGCCGGCAAAGTCGAAGTCGGGGATGGCCAGAAAGGAGCACACCTGCATGCCGCCGACCATCTTCTGGAACACCACCGCCACCGGCAGGCCGGCGGCGATGATGGTGGCCACCGAGGCCAGGCCTATCGCAAAGGCCACCGGCACGCCCAGCAGCAGCAGCACCGTGAAGCTGATTCCAAGTACCGTTAATTCCACGCTGGCTCCACAGTCTCGCCCTTCAGCAGCGCGACGATATGTTCGATTGAAAACAGCACGATCAGCACGCCGGCGATCACGATGGGCACATAGTCGATGCCCTCGGGCACATTGAGCATGGGCTTGCGCTCGTTCCACTTCAGCGTGGCCCAGAGCCAGCCGCTCTTGGCCATCAGCGCGCCGAACAGCGCGACCAGCGCATGGATCAGCAGCTCCAGCTTGTGCCGCAGCTTCTCGGGCAGCAGGGCCGCCAGCGACTCCAGGCCGATATGGCCGGCGTCGCGCACCCCGACCGCGACGCCGAAGGCGGTCACGAAGAGTATCAAGAGCATCGCCAGCGCCTCGGCCCAGGTGGGGGTGTCATTGAACACATAGCGGCCCACCACCTGGAATTGCACGCACAGCACCACCGCGATCAGGCCCGCCACCGCCGCCATCAGGGCCAGCTTGGACAGGCCCGCGCACAGCCTCGTGAAGTGAGACCTCACTGGGTGTCCTGCACCGCCTTGACCAGGCGCTGCAGATCCGGCGTGGTCATGAACTTGGCGTAGACCGGGCCCATCTGGGCCTGGAAGCCGGCCTTGTCGACCTCGACGATCTCGGCCCCGCCGGCCTTGACCGCGGCCAGGCTCTTGGCCTCCTGCTCGTCCCACTTCTTGCGCTGGAAGGCCACCGATTCCTTGGCCGCCGCGCGCACCAGGTCCTGGTCGGCCTTGGGCAGCTTGTCGAACACGGCCTTGCTCATCAGCAGCATCTCAGGCGCCATCGAATGTTCGGTCTTCGAGTAGTACTTGACAGCCTCATAGTGCTTGAAGCCGTCGTAGGAGGGCACATTGTTCTCGGCCGCATCGATCAGCCCGGTCTTCAGCCCGGTGTAGACCTCGCCGATCGGCATCGGCGTCGCATTCGCGCCCATCGCGCTGACCAGGGCCACCCACAGATCGCTCTGCTGCACGCGGATCTTCATGCCCTTGGCATCGGCCACGTTCTTGACCGGCTTGCGGCCGTAGATCGAGCGGGCGCCGCTGTCGTAGAAGGCCAGGCCGACAAAGCCCTGGGCCTCGCAGCTTTTCAGGATCTCCTCGCCGACCGGGCCGTCCAGGCTCTTGCGCATATGCTCGACCGAGCGGAACAGAAAGGGCATGGTCGGCACCTGGGTCTTGGCGCAGATTGCGTTCATCGGGCTGATGTTGACGCGTGTCATCTCCAGCGCGCCGATCTTGACCTGGTCTATGGTCTCCTTCTCGGTGCCCAGCGCGCCCTTGTTGAAGACCTTGATCTTGTGCTTGCCGCCGCTCTTCTGGGCCAGCAGCTCGCTCATGTACTTGACGGCGGCCACGGTGGGGTAGTCGTCGGCGTTGTGCACATCGGCCGAGCGGAACTCGATCGCGGCAGCGTCCTTGCCCATCAGCGCCAGCGCGGCGAGGGCCAGGCCGGCCAGCTTGTACTGTTTCATGGTGTTGTCTCCTTGATCTCGGTGCAGGGGTGGGGTGTTTCCGGAAGTCCTTGAACGCCGGGGCGCAGCGCAAACAGCGCGCCGTCCAGCGGGTTGGTCGTGACGCCCTCTTCGGGGCGCATCGAGGCGATCAGCAGCAGGTCCAGCGCCGGCCCGCCGAAGGTGCACATGGTCGGCTTGGCCACCGGCAGTGCGATGCGGCGGTCCAGCCGGCCGGCCGGCGTGTAGCGCAGCACTGCCGCGCCGTCGTTGGCGCAGATCCAGTAGCCGCCCTCGGCGTCGACCGCCGCGCCATCGGGGCGGCCCGCCGGCAGCGCGGTGATGAAGTCGCGCGGCGCGCCGGCGCGGCCGGTCTCGCCGTCGTAGTCGCAGGCCCAGACCCGGGCCTGCGAAGCATGCGAGTCGCTGAAGTACAGCGTGCCGCCGTCGGGGCTGAAGCCCAGGCCGTTGGCCACCAGCAGATCCTCGCGCAGCGCCGGCTGCCAAAGGCCTGCCTCGCCCGGCGCGGACAGGCGCGCCAGCCGGCCCTTGGCCTGGCGCGCGGCGCCGCCGGCCATATGCAGGCTGCCGACCCAGAAGCGGCCCTGGCGGTCGCAGCGGCCGTCGTTGAATCGCATATCGGCCCCATGCGTTGCGGCGGCGAGCAGGCGCAGCCTAGCGGCAGTGCTGTCGTCGAGATCGAGCGCATAGACTCCGTCCTGCAGCGCTGCGATCAGCCCGCCGCCCTCGCGCAGCGCGATGCAGCCGATCGGCTGCGGCAGCGCCCAGCTGCGTGCCGCCGCGGCCGAGCCGTCGTGGCGCCACAGGCGCCGGCCACTGATGTCGACCCAGAAGAAGGCGGCCGCCTCGGCCGACCACAGCGGGCTTTCGGCGAGCTGGCTGTCGCCCTGCCACCAGAGCTCGGGCGTCATGGCTTGGCCCGCTGGGTTTCAAAGGGGCCCAGGCCCAGAAAGCTGCCGCCCTGCAGCCGTGCCATCGGTGTGCCGGCGGGGAAGTCGATGGCGCCGACGCTGGCGCGCCAGGCCTCGGCGCTGTCCTGCGGGCGGTAGCCGATCTGCGCCCAGCCGTCCTCGCTCCACCAGCGATCGGGGTTGGCCGAGACGCCGTAGACCGTCAGGCAGCCGACCGCCGGCGCACGCAGCGCCGCCAGCACCAGGCGCTGCAGGTCGGCATGGCTCAGCCAGGTGGACAGCGCGCGCGCGTCGGGCGGCTCGGCCGTCGCGGTGCCTATGCGCAGGCAGACCGACTCGATGCCGTAGCGGTCCCAGTAGAGCCGGGCCATGCCCTCGCCGAACAGCTTGCTGAGGCCGTAATAGCCGTCCGGCCGTGGCGGGTCCTGAGGGCTCAGCGCGGCGCCGCGCTCGTAGCCCCCGGTCACATGGTTGGAGCTGGCGAAGACGATGCGGCGCGTGCCGGCCAGGCGGGCCGCCTCGTAGAGATGGAAGACCCCGTCCAGATTGGCCGGCGCGATCTGCTCATAAGGGCTCTCGACGCTGACACCGCCCAGGTGCACGACGGCGTCGACACCCCGCAGCAGGGCCTGCACCGCGGCGCGGTCGGCCAGGTCGCAGGGCTGCTGCTCTTCATGCGCGGCCAGGCCGCCGTCCAGCGGCAGGCGGTCGCTGAGCCGCAGCCGGTGGCAGGCCCGGCCCAGCGGCGCGCGCAGCACCCTGCCCAGGGTGCCTGCGGCGCCGGTCAGCAGCCAGGTCGATGGCGTCTTGTCGTCTGGGTTCATGCGGCCTCATGCGGCTTCAGGGACAGCCCTGTGCCCGAAATGAAAGTGTCTTCATAGAATATCGAAACACTGTTTCGGAAATGCTAGGGGATTCCATGAGGATCGATCGGATGGCGCTCGCCGCGTGGCTGATGCTGGGGGTGCCCGCCGTCCACGCGCTGGACCGCGCCGGCATCGCCCATCCCGGCTGGGCCACGACCCAGGGCGGGCAGGGCGGCCGCATCCTGCGCGTCGACACGCTGGCGGCCGACGGCCCCGGTTCGCTGCGCGCGGCGCTGGAGGCCCAGGGGCCGCGCATCGTGGTCTTCGAGGTCGGCGGCGTGATCGATATGGCGGGCGCCAAGCTGCAGATCCGCGACCCCTTCGTGACCGTGGCCGGCCAGACCGCGCCGGACCCCGGCATCACCGTGATCAAGGCCGAAACCCTGATCGCCACGCATGATGTGATCGTCCAGCACCTGAGGTTCCGGCCCGGCGAGTTCGGCCGGCCCAAGAAGGGCGGCGGCGACCAGGACGGCATCTCGACCGCCGGTGCGGCCCACAACATCATCGTCGACCACTGCAGCTTCTCCTGGGCCACCGACGAGAACCTGTCGATCTCCGGCCCGCGCTTCGAGGGCGCCACGCCCGCGCAGTGGCGCCAGCACACCGGCCGCCAGATCACCTTCAGCCACAACCTGATCTACGAGGGCCTGGCGAACTCGGTGCACGAGAAGGGGGAGCACTCCAAGGGCTCGCTGATCCATGACAACGCCAGCGCCATCCTGATCTACGGCAATGTCTATGCGTCCAACCGCGAGCGCAATGCGCTGTTCAAGGGCGGGGTGCAGGCGGCCATGGTCAACAACCTGATCTACAACCCCGGCGCCAAGGCGGTGCACTACAACCTGGTCGCGCATGAATGGGCCGGCCAGCCCTACCAGACCGGCCGGATCAGCCTGGTCGGCAATGTGCTGCGCCATGGGCCCGACACACTGGCCGGCACACCGCTGTTCGCGCTGGGCGGCCATGGCGATGTGGAGCTGTTCATGCAAGGCAATGTGGCGCTGGACATGGCCGGCCGTGCGCTCGCGCAGACCGGGGTCTACACGGCCGGCCCGGCCCGCATCGTCGCCGCCGAGCAGCCCTATCTGCCGCCGGGGCTGCAAGCCCTGCCGGCCGAACGGCTGGAGGCCGAGCTGATGCTGGCCGCCGGCGCGCGGCCCTGGGCCCGCGATGCTATCGACTTCAAGCTGCTGTCCGATGTCGCCGAGGCGCGCGGCCAGATCATCGACAGCGAGAGCCAGAACGCCGCCGGCTTCCCGCGCCACGCGCCGACCCGGCGCCGCTTCGATCCGGCCGACTGGCATCTGCAGGACATGAGCCCGCGCCAGGGCTGGCAGAGCCTGTTTAGGCGCTGAGACGCTCGGCGGGCAGGCTCAGCGTCGCGCACAGGCCGCCGCCGTCGCGGTTCGCCAGGCTCAGCCGGCCGCCCAGGCTCAGCGCCAGTTGCTCGGCGATCGCCAGGCCCAGGCCGGTGCCGCCGCTGCCGCGGTTGCGCGAACCTTCCAGGCGATGGAAGGGCTGCAGCACTGCGGCCAGCTGATCCTCGGGGATGCCGGGCCCGCGGTCCGCGACGGTGATCTCGATGCCCGCCCCGGTCGGCACCAGACTCAGCTCGGCGCTGCCGGCGAACTTCAGCGCGTTGTCCAGCAGATTGCCGACCAGGCGGCGCAGGGTCAGCGGCCGCGTCAGCAGCGGCGCCACCGCCTCGGCCTGCAGGCTCAGCGGGGCGCCGAGGTCCTGGTAGTCGCAGACCAAGGCATCGAGCAGCGCGCACAGATCGGTGCGGCAGGGCGGCTCCAGCGCCGCATGGGCGCTGCGCGCATAGGCGATGCCTTCCTCGACCAGGGCCTGCATCTGGCCCAGATCGGCCTGCAGGCGCTCGCGCAGCGGACCCTCGTCCAGCAGCTCGGCGCGCAGCCGCATCCGGGTGATCGGGGTCTGCAGATCGTGCGAGACGGCGGCCAGGATCTGCGCTCGCTCGGCCAGATGGGCGGCGATGCGCCGCTGCATCGCATTGAAGGCGCGCGCGGCACCGGCGACCTCGGTCGGACCGTTCTCGTCCAGCGGACTGGCCAGCGCCGCTCGCTCGGGGTCCAGCCCGTCGGCCGCCCGGGCCAGCCGGGTCAGCGGCCGGGTTGCCAGCCTGACGCCCCACCAGGCGGCCAGCGCGAACAGCGCCAGCTGCGCC